>NZ_JBFBJY010000008.1:0-180673 GCF_040702125.1 Kitasatospora sp. NPDC085895
GTGCCCACCTCGCGGGCCACCCGGGTCACCTCCCCCGCGAACGCCGACAGCCGGTCGACCATCGTGTTCACCGTGTCCTTGAGCTCCAGGATCTCCCCGCGCGCCGCCACGCCGATCTTCTGCGTCAGATCGCCCTCCGCGACCGCCGTGGCGACCTGGGCGATCGAGCGGACCTGGGCGGTGAGGTTGCCGGCCATCGAGTTGACCGAGTCGGTGAGGTCCCGCCAGGTCCCGGACACGTCGCGGACGTCCGCCTGACCGCCGAGCCGCCCCTCGGTGCCCACCTCGCGGGCCACCCGGGTCACCTCCCCCGCGAACGCCGACAGCCGGTCGACCATCGTGTTCACCGTGTCCTTGAGCTCCAGGATCTCGCCGCGCGCCGCCACCTCGATCTTCTGCGTCAGATCGCCCTCCGCGACGGCGGTGGTGACCTGGGCGATGTTGCGGACCTGACCGGTGAGGTTGCCGGCCATGGCGTTCACCGAGTCGGTCAGTTCGCGCCAGGTGCCGGAGACGCCCTCGACCTCGGCCTGGCCGCCGAGCCGGCCCTCGCTGCCGACCTCGCGCGCCACCCTGGTCACCTCGGCGGTCACCCGGGACAGCTGTTCGGCCATGCCGTTGAAGACCTCGGCGATCTCGCCGAGCAGCCCGGGGCCGCCGTCCGGCAGCCGGGTGCCGAAGTCCCCGTCGCGGACGGCCGTCAGCCCGGCCAGCAGCCGGCGCAGGTCCTCCTCGGGCAGCGGTGCGGACGCCTCCGGGGGTTCGGGTCCGGCGGAGCGCAGGAACCGGCCCGCGGACCGGTCGGGTCCGCCGGGGCCGTGGTGTTCGGGCGGGGTCGGTCGGTTCATCGTCGTCCTCGGCACGGTGCGGCACGTCCGAACGGGTGTCCTCCACGTCCACTCTGCCACCGTCGGCGGGCCGGGCGCTCCGCCTGCGGGGCGCCGTCCGCCGCGGGCGGCGGGCGGATGCGCTCAGTCCTCCACCGGTTGCTCGACCTCCAGCCACACGGTCTTGCCGGGCGGGCGCGGCACGCTGCCCCAGGACGCGGCCAGCCGGTCCACCACCCGCAGTCCGTGCCCGCCGGGCGAGGACCGCGGGCGGTCGGTCTGGAGCACGGGCAGCTCGAAGCTGTCGTCGGACACCTCGACCCGCAGTCCGCCGCCGGTGCGCTGCAGGACGAGTTCGCGCGGCCCGCCGGCGTGCAGGCAGGCGTTGGTGACCAGTTCGCTGACCATCAGCAGCACGTCCTCGGCCACCGCCAGGCGCTCCCCGTCGACCGCGGGCAGCCAGCCCCAGTCGTGCAGGGCCTCGCGGGTGAAGTCCCGGCAGTGCTGGACCGCGCCGCGGGACTCGTACAGGGCCAGCCGCCGCACCTGCCCGGCCGGCCCGAAGGGCCCGGTCATCCACCGCCGCCCGGTCCGGGCCCCGCCTCGGCGGTGCTGTCGACCACCCGGAAGATCTCGCCGGCGCCGGTGATCTCCAGCATCCGCCGCACCATCGCGGTGGGGGCGGCGAGCACCACCTCTCCACCGTCCGCCTGGGCCGACAGCCGGGCGCGCAGCAGCAGGTTCAGCCCGGTGGAGTCGCAGAACAACAGGCCGGAGCAGTCCACCACGACCAGGTCGGGAGGGTCGCGGAGCGCCCCGTCGAGGGCCTCCCGGAACGGCTCGGCGCTGTCGTGGTCGAGCTCGCCGGCCGGCGCCAGCACCCAGCGACCGGCTGACCGGTCCACGGAGACGGTCAGCTGGTCGGCGCCCGCGGGTCCGCCGCGCGCCGCAGTGTCGGCGTCCATCGCCGGCTCCTCCCGTACGAGGGGGTGCTCACCTCCACCATAGGTCGGCGCGGGCCGCCGTCCCCGGCAGCGCTCCGGCGGCGCCGTGCCGGCGGCCCCGGTCAGCCCAGGCGCAGCCCGACCAGGCAGGTGTCGTCGAGCGGGTTGGGGGCGCCGAGGCGGCGCAGCACGTGGTCGAGGCAGCCCTCGATGTCGTCGGCGCGGTAGTCGCGCAGTGCCTCGACCAGGCGGTGCACGCCCTGGCCGAGGTCGCCGCCACGGCGCTCGACCAGGCCGTCGGTGTAGAGCAGCAGCGTGTCGCCGGGTTCCAGCCGCAGCCGGGCGGGGCGGTAGCGGGCGCCGGGCACCGCGCCGAGGAGCATGCCGTCGGGCATCTCCAGCAGCCGGGCCTCGCCACCGCCGCGGGTGACGACGGGCGGCAGGTGGCCGGCCCGGGCCCAGTCGAGGGTGCGGGCGGCCGGGTCGAGGCGGCCGCAGACGGCGGTGGCGGTGTAGTTGCCGCGTTCGTGGCAGAGCATCCGGTTGAGCCGGGCGAGCAGTTCCTCGGGCGGTGCGCCGGTGTAGGCGAGGCCGCGCAGGGCGTGCCGCAGGTTGGCCATGCCGGCGGCGGCGGGCAGGCCGTGGCCGGAGACGTCGCCGACCACGACGAGCACGGTGCCGTCGGGCAGGGCGAGGACGTCCCACCAGTCGCCGCCGACCTTGTTGCCCCGCCCGGCGGGCAGGTAGCGGGCGGCGGTGCGCAGTCCGGGGGTGCGCGGGCCCGCCGGGGCGTCCATCAGGGCGCGCTGCAGGGCGACGACGGCCCGGTGCTCGGTGTCGGCCCGGCGGCGCTGCTCGGCGAGCCGGGTCCGGGTGCCGGCGAGGGCCTGCTCGGCGCGGCGCCGGCCGGTGACGTCCTGCACCACGCCGCGGACGGCGACGGCGGCGGAGCGGTCGAGGCCGGGGACGGCGGTGGCGAGCACCCGCAGGCTGCGCGCCTCCGCCTCCCGGCCGACCCGGAACTCCAGCGTGGTGTCGGCGGCCCCGGCGAGCAGTCCGGCGGCGGCGGAGCGGACCTCCTCGCGGTCGCCCGGTGCGACGGCGGCCAGGGCCCGGGCGAGGCCGATCCCACCGCTGCCGTCGTCGGGCAGGCCGAGCAGCCGGGGGACCTCGGGCGAGCAGGTGAGCCGGGTGCTGCCCGGCTCCCAGCTCCAGGTGCCGAGCCGGGCGAGCCGCTGGGCCTGGGCGAGCTGGGTCTCCCGCCGGTCCCGCTCGTCGTGGGCGCGCCAGCTGACCAGCACGCCGTCCAGGAACGGCGTGGCGTGCAGGGTCATCGCGGAGGCCCGGACGGCGCCGCCGACGACCTCCTCGAAGCGTTCGGCACCGCCCTCGTACGGGACGCCGGTGGCGGCGACCTCCAGCAGCCGGCCGAAGGTGCCGGAGGCGACCATGCCCGGGTACAGCTCGGTGAGCCGGCGGCCCACCATGTCGCCGGGGGTGCGGCCGGCCAGGTCGACGGTGGCCGCGTTGGCGTGCTCGACCCGCAGGTCGGTGACGCCGCCGCCGGTGTCGCGGACGGCGCCGAGGATCAGCACCGGGTCGAGCAGCGCGTCCAGCACGGCCCGGAACCACGGCTCGGCGACCGGCGCGGCCCGGCCGGGCCCTGCGGTGCCGCCCGCGCCGACCCGTTCCAGTTCGGCGGCGCAGAGCGCGGCCACCGCGGCGAGGTACCGCTCGGTGTCCGGATCGGGCCGGTACTCCTCGGCCCAGCCGAGCTTCATCGCGCCGATCACCCGGCCGCCGGTGCGCAGCGGCAGCGCGCACACCGTGCGGCCGGGGACGAGGTCCTCGCCGGGGACGTCGGGGTAGCGGGCCGCGAAGTCCTTGCGGGTGGCGACCCAGACGGGGGCGCCCGACTGGGCGGCCTCGGTGAGCGGCAGGGCGGTCATCGGCGGGATCCGCTGCCACTGGCTGAGCCGGTGCGCGGAGACTCCGTGGCTGCCGACCAGGCGCAGCGCGCCGTCGGGTTCGAGCAGGGCGAGGACGGCGGCGGTGACGCCGAGCGGGGCCAGGGCGGTGTCGTGCAGCAGCCGGGCGAGGTCCTCGGTGGTGCCGGCGGAGGCCAGCGCGGCCGCGGCGAGGTGGTAGCGGGCGGCGAGTCCGCGGGCGGGCAGCCCGTCGGCGGCGGGTTCCGGGGCGGCCGGGCCGGGGACGGGCGTCGGACCGGGCGGCTCGACCGGCTCCGCGCCGGCGGCCACCGGGCCGGGGCGGTCCGGTGCGGCCGTCCGGTCCTCGATGGGGGCGGCGACGCCCACCACCTCGGCGGCGATCTCCACCAGCTTGCGGTTGGTGTCCTGGGAGAGCCGGACGAGCCGGTCGAAGGCCTGGTCGGGGGTGCCGCCCTCGCGCTCCGCGAGCATGCCCTTGGCCTGTTCGATGACGGCGCGGGTGCGCATGGCGGTCTGCAGGCCCTCGACCTCGGCCCGCAGCCGGTCGACGGTGGCCTGCAGCACGGACCGCTCGTCCGCCCCGGCGCCGTTGTCGGGCTCCGGGCCGGGCGGCGCCTCGGGGTGGTGTTCGGCGCGGCCTGCCACGGAGCCAGCGTAGCCCGGCGACCGCGCCCGGCCCGCCCGAGCCGGTCAGGGCGTTCGGGTGGTCCGTTCAGGGGCGCGGGGCCGCGCGATCCGGGGCCGGTGTCACGGCGGCCCGGGCCCGAACGCGGTCCGTACGGTGGCCCGCGTCCTCGTTGCGCGGTCCCCGCGCCCCTTGAGGTGCACCCGCGATCTTCGGGTCATCCGGTCGGGGCGGGCCGGCGGGCGCCGTCCGGGCCTGCGTCGTCCAGGCGTTCGCGCAGCTGGCGGAGCGTGGCGGCGAGGATGCGGGAGACGTGCATCTGGGAGACGCCGATCCGGGCCGCGATCTCCGACTGGGTGTGGCCGCCCCAGAACCGCAGCTTCAGCACCGTCCGCTCGCGCTCCGGCAGCTCCTGCAGCAGCGGGCGGACGGACTCCCGGAAGTCGACCAGGTCGAAGTCCGCGTCGCAGGCGCCGAGGCGGTCCAGGAGGGAGCTGCCGGGCTCGTCCGGGCTGTCCTCGCGGAGCGCGTCCAGCGAGTCCGAGCGGTAGGCGCGGCCGGCGGTGAGGCCCGCGGCGACCTGGTCGGGTGCGAGTCCGAGCTCCTCGGCGAGCTCCTGCGGGGTGGGCAGCCGGCCGAGGTCCTGCTCCAGCCGGTCGGAGGAGCGCGCCACGGTCAGGTAGAGCTCCTGCAGGCTGCGCGGCACCCGCACGGGCCAGGTGGTGTCGCGGAAGAACCGCTTGACCTCGCCGGTGATCGTCGGGATCGCGTAGGTGACGAACTCGACGCCGCGCCGGTGGTCGTAGCCGTCCACCGCCTTGATCAGGCCGACCGTCCCGACCTGCAGGATGTCGTCCATGTCGGCGGCTCGGTGGCGGAAGCCCGCGGCGACGAAGCGGACCAGCGGCATGTTCAGCTCGATGATGGTGCCGCGGACGTAGCTGTACTCGTGGGTGCCGGGTTCGAGGGCGGCGAGGCGCTCGAAGAGCGCGTCGCTGAGGGCCCGGGCCTCGGCCTTGCCCATGGCCCGCATCTCCTGCTGGGTCGGGCGCGGAGCCGGGGCGGTGGTGGGTTCGACGGGCGCCGCAGGGGCGGCGGCGGTCGGGGAAGCGGCAACAGCGGACACGGGGAGTCATCTCCGTGGGGCGGGGGGACCGCAGGACGTGCGCGCACGGCGCAGCACACTGCGGGGGGTGGGACACCCGGCCGCCCGACGGCTTCAGACGGTGGCGCCCCGGCACGTCGAGGTGCCGGAATCCCCGGCGGCCGACGGCCACCGGGTCGCGGAGGGGGGCAGCCTGGGCCCGACACCTCCGCCTGATCGTTGTACCCGCTCGGCGGGTCGCTAACCCCACCCAGCGGATGAAACCGGAATGAGAACGGCGAAAGGTGCGAATCCACTGGCCGGATGCCCGCGGATCGGGCGGTGTCCGGCGGGCCCGCCCGGGTAGGCGTGCAACGGATCCCCCGGGCCCGGCGTGCCTCGGGGGGCCGAGCGACTTCCCCGGAGCCGCCGGGGGGCGGACGGAGGTGACGGCGGTGGACGGTCCCGACCTCTCCTGGCGGCGGTGGCCCTGCGGACGGTCTGCGGGGCCGCGGCCGCGGTCGCCGTGTTCGTCCTGCTCCAGGGCGCCCGCCGCGGACGCTAGGTCCTGAAAGGCGTACGGATGCCGCACGGGGGCGCGTGGGGCCGTCAGGTCCGGCCCAGGGCGCTGTCGTCGAGGGCGGCGAGCAGTGCGGCCGGATCGGCGTGGACCTCCAGGGCGCCGGCGGCGCGCAGCTCGCACTCCCCCACCCCGCCGCAGGTGACGGCGATGCACGGGACACCGGCCGCCGCCGCGGCCTGGACGTCCCACCGGGTGTCGCCGACGAACAGGGCCTCGCCGGGCCCCGCCTCGGCCCGTTCGAGGGCGGCGTGCACCAGGTCGGGGGCGGGTTTGGAGGTCTCGACGTCGTCGGCGCCGGTGGCCGCCCAGAGCACGTCCTCGGCCCCGAGCACCCGCCGCATCACCTCCAGGTCGCGTCCGGAGGCCGAACTGGCCAGCACCACCCGCCGTCCGCGTGCGGCGACCTCGCGGAGCAGGTCCGCCGCGCCGTCGAAGGCCCGCAGCCGGGGCCAGAAGCGGGCGTAGAGCGCCTGCTGGGCGGCGCTGATCGCGTCGTCCTGCGCGTGGTCCCGGTCGGTGCCGAGCAGGTGGTCGAGCAGCTGGTCGCCGGCCATGCCGATCGCCCGGTGGATGCGCGCGGTCGCCGGCTCGTACCCGAACTGGGCGAGCGCCTCCGACCAGGCGGCGGTGTGCAGGTAGTTGGTGTCGAGCAGCGTTCCGTCGACGTCGAAGAGGGCTGCGGACGGCATGCTCTACTCCCTCCGGAGGGCCGGCGCGGGACGGGCGCGGGCATGCGCAGCGTACGGCGCACGCCCGCGCCCGGCGTCCCGGACGTGCCGGGGCTCAGTGGCCGAGGCGATGGATCAGACCCTGCCTCCGCTTCGGCTGCGGCTGCGCCTGCGCCTGCGGGGCGGGCTCGGGCGCCGTGTCGTCGGCCCGCAGCCCGGTGGCGGTCGGGGCGTGCGTCCCGGGGTCGGCCGGGCCGCCCGTGGCGCCGCCGAGCGGTGCCCGGTCCGCGTACGGCTGCGGCTCGGGCGCGGCGGCGTAGGGCTGGTCGGTGTACGGCCCGGTGGTGGCGGGCTCCGCCGGGGCGGCCACGGCGCGGGCCCGGCGGGAGGTGCGCAGTTCGGCGCTGCGGCGGCGGTGCCGGCGGCTGCCGGCGGCCACCAGCAGGCAGCCGAAGACGAAGATCAGGGTCAGCGCGATCCCTGCGAGGAAGACCGCGAGGCTGTTCATGGTGGCGATGTGGTTGCCGAGCACGGCCACCGTGGTGGTCGGTCCGCCGTCGAGGTTGTCGGCGATCAGCAGTCCGGTGAAGGCACCGGTCGCCGCCAGCAGCAGGAGTCCGAGCGCGAGCATCGGCTGTCTCCTTTCGGGCTTGCGGGGGAGGTTCCCCCACCCGCGTCTGCCCCGGCGCCGCCGTCCGATGCACGGGCCGGGTCAGTGGTGCTCCTCGCTGTCCGGCCCGTCCTGGCCGGCGAGGCTGAGGTCCGCCCAGACGGTCTTGCCCCGGTGGTGCGGGACGACCCCCCAGCCGGTGCTCAGCCGGTCGACGATGTGCAGTCCCCGGCCGCCGGGCCGGTTGGCGGCCTCCAGCGGTTCGCGGGGGGCGGGGCTGCCCGGTCCGCCGTCGAAGACCTCGACCCGGGCGGACGGGCCGTCCCGCACCAGGGTGAGTTCGATCGGGCTGCCGCCGTGCAGGAGGGCGTTGGAGAGCAGTTCGGAGACCACCAGCAGCATGTCGGCACGACGCTCCTCGCCGCCGGGGCGCCCCCACTCGTCGAGGACCCTGGTGGTGAAGTCGCGGCCCGACCGGATGTCCCCGGGTGCGCCGAAGTAGCACCGGCGGCGTTCGGAGACGGGCCGTGCGGCCCCGACGGTGTGCCGTGGCCGACCTGCAGCGCCCTTCGCCATGTGCTCACCCCGTCGACCGTGTCCGACCACTGTGTGCGCTGCTCCCGTCGGAGCGGCTGTCCCCCGCCCACGACTGCCGTCCGGCGGCCGCGGTGCCGGTGGCCGCGGCCCGGTCCGCCGCGGGCGGAGAGGCTCCGGTTCCGCGTCTGCCCGGCTCCGCCGGGAAGAACCCGGCCGGGCGGGGGACCGCGAGTGGCGCGGTCGCCGCCCGGCCGGACCGGTGCCGCGCACCGGTGTCACGGCCTGCCGCCCCGCCGTCAGGAGGGCCCGGCGGCCGCGGCCTGCACCTGGCTGAGCGGCGCGGCGAGCGACTCCAGGCTGCGGCGCTCGGCCTTCACCCCGATCGCCGCCTCGACGAGTCCCGCCACCACCATCAGTGCGGCGCCGATCGAGAAGGCGAGCGTGGTGTCGGCGGTCTTGCCGCTGCTGACCAGGCCGTTGAAGAGCAGCGGTCCCGTGATGCCGCCGATCGCGGTGCCGACGGCGTAGAAGAACGCGATGCACAGCGCCCTGGTCTCCAGCGGGAAGATCTCGCTGACGGTCAGGTAGGCGGCACTGGCGCCGGCGGAGGCGAGGAACAGCACGGCCGTCCAGCACACCGTCATGGTCGTCGCGTCGAGCGTGCCCTGCTGGAAGAGGTAGGCCGTCAGGAAGAGCAGCACGCCCGAGCCGATGTAGGTGCCGGCGATCATCGGTTTGCGGCCGACCGAGTCGAAGAGGTGGCCGAGCAGCAGCGGTCCGAGGAAGTTGCCGACGGCGATGACGGCGAAGTAGTACCCGGTGTTGCCGTCCGGGACGTCGAAGAACGTCGTCAGGATCACCGCGTAGCCGAAGGTGACGGAGTTGTAGAGGAAGGCCTGGCCGACGAAGAGGGCGAGGCCGAGGATCGTCCGCCGCGGATAGGTGGAGGTCACCGTCCGGGCGATGGTGATGAACCCGAGCGCGCCCCTGGGCCTGATGGTGATCTCCTCGGTGGCGGGCGGGAGCTCCTCCCCGGTCTCCTGCGCGACCGTCCGTTCCACGTCGTCCACCAGGCGTTCGGCCTCCTCGGCGCGGCCGTGCGTGAAGAGCCAGCGGGGGCTCTCCGGGACGTGTCGCCGCACCAGCAGGATGACGAGGCCGAGAACGACGCCGAGGGCGAAGGAGAGCCGCCAGCCGACGTCGGTCGCGAACAGCGCGGTGTTCAGCAGGGCGATCGAGGCGAAGGCGCCGATCGCGGCACCGATCCAGAAGCTGCCGTTGATGATCAGGTCGACCCTGCCGCGGACCCTGGCCGGGATCAGCTCGTCGATCGCCGAGTTGATCGCCGCGTACTCGCCGCCGATGCCGAAGCCGGTGAAGAACCGGCAGAGGAAGAAGAACCAGGGCGTCCAGGCGAGGGCGGTGACGGCGGTCGCCGCGAGGTAGACGCCGAGCGTCACCATGAAGAGCTTCTTCCGGCCGAGGCGGTCGGTCAGCCAGCCGAAGAAGAGGGCGCCGCTGCACGCACCGGCGACGTAGAGGGCCGCCGCGGTGGTGGTCACCTGGGCGGCACTGATGTCGATGCCGCTGCCCGACTCGGCCAGCCGGGAGGCCATGTTGCCGACGATGGTGACTTCGAGGCCGTCCAGGATCCACACCGTCCCGAGGCCGATGACGATGCGCCAGTGCCAGCGCGACCAGGGCAGCCGGTCCAGGCGGGCCGGCACGTTCGTCCGGATCGTGCCCTTCTGCGGACTGCCGGCCCGGTCGGCACGGGTGGCGCGTCCCGGGGGTGGCACAGACTCGGCCATGATCGGCCTCCGTTCGCTGCCGCGGGGCCCGGCGGCCCCGATCGGGACGCGCCTGCCCCGCCGGAGCGCGATCACACGGGGGGACCCGCCCCGGGGACGGTGCCGTGCCCGTGCTGCGCCGCGTCGGGGCCGCCGCCCATCGCCCGCAGCATTCCGGCGCCGCCGGTGCGCAGGAAGCGGACCGTCAGCACCGCGGCGAGCAGCAGGAAGGCGATGTTCAGCCAGGTGGTGTAGTCCCAGCGGACCCCTTCGGAGGGCACGGTGGCGTCCGCCTGGTCGGGGATCAGGCCGAGCGCGCCGAAGACGAGTTCCACGGCGTACCCGGCGGCGACCGTCGCGGTGTAGAAGGTGACGAGCAGGAAAAGCGTCGTCCGGCGTCCGTAGTACTTCCGGTAGATGTTGAGGATCGGCAGGATCAGCAGGTCGGCGAAGATGAACGAGACCACGCCGCCGAAGCTGATGCCGCCCTTCCACAGGACCACCGCGAGCGGCACGTTGCCGATCGAGCAGACGAACGAGGCGACGGCCACCACCGGACCGATCAGCGGGCCCCAGATCTCCGCCGCGACGGGGTGGCCGGTGAAGAAGAAGGCCTCCCAGAAGGAGTCCGGCACCCAGGCGGCGACCGCCCCGGCGATCAGCAGGCCGAGGACGAGGTCCCGCAGGATCGCGGCCCACTCCATCACGAAGACGTGCGAGACCGAGGTGAAGCCCTCGGGCGAGGCCAGCCGCCGGAGGAAGCCGCCGTCGCGGCGCACGCCCATGTCCATCGCGGCGTGGCCCTCCATCGAGCCGGCCGCCCCGCGGTCGGCGTGCTCCCGCGCCTCCCGGACCATCGGCGCCCGGAGGAACCGCCGGAAGAGCACCGCCAGCACCACGATCATGATCGGGCCGCCGGTGAACTCGGCCGCCGTGAACTGCCATCCCATCAGCAGCGCCAGGATCAACCCGAGTTCGACGACCAGGTTGGTCGAGGCGATCTCGAAGGCCATCGCCGCGGTGAAGTCGGCGCCCTTGCGGAACAGCGAGCGGGCCAGTGCGACGGCGGCGTACGAGCAGGAGGACGAGGCCGTGCCGAGGCCGGCGGCGAGCGCCAGGGTCCGCGGCCGGGCGTCGCCCAGCGCCCGGGCGACCGTCTCCCGGTGGACGACGGCCTGGACGATCGCCGACAGCAGGAAGCCCAGGATCAGCGCCCAGGTGATCTCCCAGGTCATCGCGCCGGTGATCTTCAGCGCGTGCAGCAGGGCGTCCATTCGGCCTCGCAGGTCGGGCGGTCGGCGGGTGGTCCGGGGGCGGCCGGGCCGGCCCGGTCAGTCCAGGCCCCGACCCCGCCGCAGTCGCGCCGCCACCTCGCCCGGGTCGACCAGGGGCGCCGGGTAGTCGGCCGGCGGACGCTCCAGCAGCCAGGGCCGGTGGACGGACCGGCCCCGGAGGTGGGCGAGTTCGGGCACCCACCGGCGTACGTAGGCGCCGTCCGGGTCGAGTCGGTCGGCCTGGGTGAGCGGGTTGAGCACCCGGTTGGGCCGGGTGTCCGTGCCGGTGCCGGCCACCCACTGCCAGTTGAGCTGGTTGTTGGCGAGGTCGCCGTCGACCAGCAGGTGCAGGAAGTGCCGGGCTCCGGTCCGCCAGTCCTGGTACAGCGTCTTGGTCAGGAAGGAGGCGGTGAGCAGCCTGGCCCGGTTGTGCATCCAGCCCTCGTGGGCGAGTTGGCGCATCCCGGCGTCGACCACGGGGAAGCCGGTGCGGCCCTGCCGCCAGGCCTCGGCCTCGCGGGAGTCCTCGCGCCACCGGTCGCCCTTGCCGCGGTAGTCCTGCCAGGCGGCGTCCGGCCGGGCAGCGAGCACCTGGTGGTGGAAGTCCCGCCAGACGAGCTGTCGGACGAAGGCCTCCGTGCCGGGGCCGCCGCGGCGTTCGGCGAGGTCCACCAGCTCGGTCGCGGAGAGGCAGCCGAAGTGCAGGTAGGGGGAGAGACGTGACGTCCCGTCGGCGGCCAGGTCGTCGTGCACCTCCTCGTAGGCGGTGACGTCCCAGGCCTTCCAGCGCCTGCGGGCCTCGGTCTCCCCGCCGGGCGGCAGGCCCGGCGAGTCGGCGCGCTCGGGGCGGATCGCGTCCGGGTCCGTCCCGGCGAGGCCCGCGGGGGTGCGCAGGCTCCGCGGTGCCCGGTGCGGCGAGCGGCGCGAACTCCGCTGCCAGGCACGGAAGTACGGGGTGAAGACGGCGTAGTGGTCCTTGCCGGTGGGCGCGGCGGCGCCAGGGACGAGGGCGGTGAGGGAGCCGTCGTGCACGTGGAGGCGGTCGCCGAGGTGTTTTTGCAGGGCGCTCTCGCGGCGCCGCGCGAAGGAGCTGACGCCAGCGGCGACGTGGACGGCGACCGCGCCGGTCTCCTCCGCGAGGCGCGCCGTCTCGGCCGCCGCGGAGCCCCGGCGGATCAGCAGCCGCCCGCCGATCCGGCGGAGCGAGGCGTCGAGGTCGGTCAGGCAGGCCGCGAGGAAGGCCCGGCGGTTGGGGGCGGCGAATCCGGCCGCCTCGACACCGGGGTCGAGCACGAAGAACGGGACGACCTCGTCGGCGCTGCGGGCCGCGGCGTCCAGCACCGGGTTGTCGTGCAGGCGGAGGTCCTGGGTGAGCAGGGCGATGGCGATCGTCATGGCCCGGCCAGGCTAGGCCCTCCCGTTCGGATCGTGTCGGATCGGCGCGCGGCGGTGGGCGTCCGGAGTCGCGCGCCCGGCAGGATCCGTGGGATCCGTGGAGGGGACCTGTCGATCGGAGCGGCCGTGCCGGTGGTGGCCGGGCGGAGTGCCTCCCGCGCGGCGACCGGGCTCAGAGTGAGCCGACGCGGCGGCCGGTGACCCGGGTGGGCCGGATCCGGATCCAGAGCGGGTTGTCGCCGCCCGACCACGGTTCGGACCCGGGGCGCCCGGCGAGGCGGTCGATCTCCTCGTGCGCGGTCACGTGTTCCGCCGTGCCGGCCAGCAGCACGCTCCAGCCGCGGCTGAGCCGCTCGTCGATCCGGTCGATCTGGAAGGAGAGGGAGGTGCCGGAGTCCGGTGCGGCGGCGCTGTGCGGGACGGTCCGGTAGGCGACGGTGCCCGCGTCGACGACGTAGTTCACCGGGAGGAAGGCGGGGCCGGGGCCGGCGGGGACGGCGACCCGGCCGACGCCGTGGTCGCCGATCCGGTCCCAGCACTCGCGGACGGTGAGCGGGACCAGCACGGGGTGCTCCGGAGCCGCGGCCCGGCCCGGTGCCTCGTCGGTGCGGCCCTCGACGAGCTCGCGGCGGCTGAGCCCGAGGGCGCTCGCGAGGCGGAGGAACCCTCCGGGGTCGAAGGCGGGTCCGGCTTCGGCGAGGTGCTGAAGGTAGCGGGTCGCCATCCCGGCCTTGGCGGCGAGTTCGGCCTCGGTCAGGCCCAGGGCGTCGCGGCGTTCGTCGATCCGGCGGGCGATCGCGGCGGGATCCGGCTCGTCGGGGCCCTGCGACGGGTCCCCGTTCGGGTCGCGGCCGGGCTCGGGGCGGGCGTTGTCGTTCACGGCTGTCCTCCGGCGGGCACGGCGGGCGCACCGGGCGCGCGCTGTCGGCGGCCGGTTCCTCGGCCGTCTCGCCCCAGTAGAGCCCGGGGCCGCGCGGACCGCCAGGCTGCCGGGTCCGCCGGGGCGGCCGGTCCGCCGAACGGGGCCGGGCGGACGCGGTGGGTCGGTGCCCTGCCGTTCCGCTACGGCGCGGTACCCCGGTAGGGCATCCGGTCCGCCCTCCCGGGCGACCCGAGGTACCCCGTGGCCGTACCGGTCGGCGTGGTTCGCCGGGGCTCGGCCGGGCGTTCCCCCGGCCGTCGTCCGGGGAAGGGCCGTCCGGCCCTGTCTCCGATCGCGCGAGACTGGTGCGATGGGGCGCACGCGGCACGGACGTACCCCGGCGGCGCGTTCCCGGCGCCGCCCGCGGCGTGCCCGCACGCCGTGCCCGCCGGCCCGGCCCGGCCGTACCGGCACCGAACGATCGCACCACCGGGAGGATCCCGTGAACGGACCCGTCGTCGTCGGGTACGACGGCTCGGCCGAGAGCATCGCCGCCCTGCAGTGGGCGACCGTCGAGGCGGCGCTGCGCGGGCTGCCGCTGGAACTCGTCCAGGCCTGGCCCTGGCCCAAGCACCACGTCCTCGGCGGCGAGGACGCGGACCACTGGGTCCGGCAGCAACTGGCCGACCAGGAGGCCGCGGTACGGGCGTCCGCCGGCGACGTGGCGGTCACCTCGCGGCTGGTGCCCGACGCGCCCGCCGCCGTGCTGAAGGCCGCCGGCGAGAAGGCGTCCGTGCTGGTGCTGGGCTCGCGCGGGCTGAGCACGCTGCGCGGCTTCCTGGTCGGCTCGGTCAGCCAGGAGGTGCTGGCCGGGGCGGCCTGCCCGGTGGTGCTCGTCCGGGCCGGCGGCGGGGACGGCCCGGCCCCGGCCCACGGTGCCGTCGCCCTCGCGCTGGACCTCCGCCACGACTGCCCCGAGGTGCTGGACTTCGCCTTCCGGGCCGCCGCGCAGCGCGGGGTGCCGCTGCGGGTGCTGCACGCGGCCGGGCCGCCGGCGGGCAGCGAGTACATGGCCTTCGGCGCGATCGCGGCGATCTCCGCGGACCTGGCGTCGGCCGAGGAGCAGGCGCTCGCCGAGGCGTTGCAGCCGTGGCGCACCGAGCATCCGGACGTCGAGGTGGAGGCGACCGTGGTGCCCGGCAGCGCCGCGCTCGCGGTGGTGGAGGCCGTCGGCGAGGACGTCGGCCTGCTGGTGGTCGGCCGCCACGACCGGCGGGTGACCTTCGGCGGCCACGTCGGCCCGGTGACCCATGCGGCGATCCACCACGTCACCTGCCCGGTGGCGGTGGTCCCCTACCGCTGACGGGCCTGCCCCGGCTTGCCCGAAGGGCGCTCGAACGGCCGGTTCAGGGGCGCGCGCGGGGTGCCCCCGGCCGACGGCCGGAAGGTGCCTCCCCACGCGCCCCCGTGAGGCGCCCGCACGCCCTTGGAGGACAGGTCGTCCTACTCGTCGGCGGCGGGGGCCGGGGCAGCGGCGCCGTCCGCATGGGGGCGCAGGAGGGCGGCCGCGAGGTCGAGGAAGTCGGCTGCGGGCCCGGTGCAGTCGTCCTGCGGCACGGCGAGGCAGGTCTCGACCGGCTGGAGGTCGGTCACCGGCAGGTGGACGAGGTCCGGGCGGGAGTACGAGTCGGCGACGCCGGCGGGGACGAGTGCGATGCCCTGCCCGGAGGCGATGAGCTCGAACTTGCCCTCCAGCGTGGAGGTCCGCCGTTCCTTGCCGTCGAGGAGGGGCTCGCCGTCGAGGTCCGCCGTGGTGAGTGCGGGGCGCCCGGCCAGTGGATGCGTGACGGGCAGGCACGCCACCTTGGTCTCCCGGTCGACGGCGACGGTGCGCAGTGCCGTGTCGTCGAACGGCCGGCGGAGGTACGCGACGTGGACGCGGCCGTCGCGCAGCGGCGCGTCCCGCTCCCACCAGCGCAGCGGGAAGACGTCGACGGCGACGTCCGGGTGGCTCCGGGCGAAGGCCCGGACGGCGTGCGAGACGTGCAGGCCCGGCGCGAAGGCGACGACCAGGCGCTGTTCGCCGCGCGCGGCCTCGTGCACGCGGCGGACGGCCGAGTCCACCACCGCGGTGATCCTCCGTGCCTCCTCGTACAACCGCTGCCCGGCCGGGGTCAGTTCGACGCTGCGGGTGGTCCGTTCGAGCAACGGGCAGCCGAACTCCCGCTCGAAGACCCGGATCTGGCGGCTGAGGACGGGCTGGGCGATGAACAGGGCCCGCGCGGCCCGGCCGAAGTGCCGGTGTTCGGCCACCGCGACGAAGTAGCGGAGCTTCCGCAGGTCGAGATCCATACCCGGACGGTATCAATGCGGACCGAAGGGTATTGGACGGCCGGTCGGGCCCGCCGGAGACTCGGTGCACGACGGCCCGTCGGCGCGCAGTGACGCACCGACGACGGACCGGCCGCCCGACCGGCGGCCCACCCTGACGCTCCGTCACCACTTCCGCGGAGACGCCGCCGACGCGGCGCTCCCCACGCACGACGGGAAACGACATGACCGACACCCGCCCGACCGCCCTGATCGTCGGCGCCTCCCGGACCTTGGGCCTCGAACTGGCCGCGGAGCACCTGCGCCGCGGCTGGGACGTCATCGGCACCGTCCGCGGCAGCCGGCGCACCGGCCTGCACGACCTGGCCGAGGAGTCCGGGGGCCGCCTCGCCGTCGAGTCGCTGGAGATGACCGACCCCGGGGGGATCACCGCCCTGCGCGGCCGGCTGGCGGGACGCACGCTCGACCTGCTCTTCGTCAACGCCGCCGTCACCCGCGGCGACCTCCCGATCGGCGAGGTCCCGACGGAGATGTTCACCGAGGTGATGGCCACCAACGCGCTCGGCCCGATGCGCGTCGTCGAGTGGCTGCGCCCGCTGGTCGCCCCGGCCGGGACGATCGGCGTGATGTCCTCCGACCAGGGCAGCATCGCCCTCAACACCGACGGCGGGCAGGACCTGTACCGGGCGAGCAAGTCCGCGCTGAACCAGCTGATGCGCTGTCACGCCGCCCGGCACGCGGACGACCCGCGGACGCTGCTGCTGATGGACCCGGGCTGGGTCCGCACCGAACTCGGCGGTCCGGAGGCCGAACTCGGTGTGGAGGAGAGCATTCCCGGGGTGGTGGACACGATCGAGGCCCACCGCGGGAAGCCCGGACTCCACTTCGTCGACCACCGCGGGCAGGTCGTGCCCTGGTAGCGGCCGCCACCGGGCGCTGCCGGGGCCGGGGCGGGGCCGTCCCACGGGGTGGGCGAGGGCTGGGAGCCGCAACGAACTGCTGGTAGTAGTAGGCGCGTTCCACGCCGACAGTCGAGCGCCCCACCTGCCCACCGTCCGTGAACGGAGATCAAGTGCCCGCCCCCATCGCCCCCGACGACAGCACCGACGCCCCCGTGGCGACCGCCGACCCCGACCTGCCCGCCGCCCCCGCCACGGCAGTCGCCCCCGCGCCGGCGGTCGCCGACGGACCGGCCGCGTCCGTTCCCGGCCTGCGGCTCAAGGCCGTGCTGCTGATGGCCGGCAGTTGCCTGCCGATCCTGGGCGCCGTCCTCATCGCCCCCGTCCTGCCCGGGATCCAGGACCACTTCGCCGCCACCCCCGGCGCCGACGCGCTGGTGCCGGTCGCCCTGACGATCCCCGCGCTGGCGCTCGCCCTGCTCGCCCCGTTCGCCGGCGTGCTGATCGACCGGCTCGGCCGGCACCGGCTGCTGGTCGGGGCGACCGTCGCGTACGCGTTCGTCGGCACGGCGCCGCTCTGGCTCGACTCGCTCGGGGCGATCGTCGCCAGCCGGGCGCTCGTCGGCGTCACCGAGGCCGTCATCATGACCTGCTGCACCACCCTGATCGGCGACTACTGGAGCGGCCGCACCCGGGACCGCTACCTCGCCCTGCAGACGATGTGCGCCGCCGTCTCCGCCACCGCGTTCTTCGCGATCGGCGGGGCCGTCGGCTCGGCCGGCTGGCGGGCGCCGTTCTGGGCGTACGCGGTGAGCCTGCTGCTGGCGCCGCTGATGGCGACCGTGCTGCGGCCCGCGCCGAAGGCCGCCGCCGCCGCCACCGCTGCCGCGGACGCTCCGGCGGAGCCGGCCGAACCGGGCGGCGGCGAGGAACGGCCCTTCCCCTGGCGGCGGTTGGCGCCGACCTGCGGACTGACGGTGTTCGGCGCGGTGGTGTTCTACACCGTGCCGGTGGAGACCTCCTACCTGCTGGACGACCTGGGGGTGACCGCGCCGGCCGTGATCGGCGCGGCGACCGCACTGGCCAGTGCGGCCACCGTCGCCGGGGCGGCCGGCTTCGCCCGCTTCACGGCCCGGGCGCAGCGCTTCCTGCCGCAGGTGCTGGCGCTCTGCGCGGCCGGATTCGTGCTGATGGCGGTCACCGGCCGGGCGCCGCTGCTGGTGGCCGGCGCCGTGGTCAACTGCCTCGGCACCGGCGTCCTGCTGCCGCTGCTGCTGACCAGGGCGATGGCCCTGCTGGACCACGCGGACCGCGGCCGCGGCACCGGCCTGTGGACGGCGGCCTTCTTCCTCGGCGAGTTCGTCTGCCCGCTCGTGCTGCTGGCCGCCGCCGCGCTGGTCGGCTCCCTGGCGGCGGCGGTGGGCGTCCTGGCCACGGCGACGGCCCTGGTGGCCCTGGGCATCCACCTCAAGGACCGCCGCCCCGTCCCCGCCGCGGTCTGACGACGGGCCCGGTCCTGCCCGCCCGGGCGTGCACACCCGGGCGGGCAGGACCGTCGCAGCGCATAGGGTCGGGCCATGACCGTCCTGCGTTCCGTCCTGCTGTTCCTGCTCGCCGCCCTGCTGGAGATCGGCGGCGCCTGGCTGGTGTGGCAGGGCACCCGGGAGCACCGCGGGTGGGTGTGGATCGGCGCCGGGGTGCTGGCGCTCGGCGCGTACGGCTTCGTGGCGACCCTGCAGGACGACGCGGACTTCGGCCGGATCCTGGCCGCGTACGGCGGTGTCTTCGTCGCGGGTTCGCTCGCCTGGGGCATGGTCGTGGACGGCTACCGGCCGGACCGCTACGACGTGATCGGCGCCCTGGTCTGCCTGGTCGGGGTCGCCGTCATCATGTACGCACCGCGCGGGCACTGACTCCCCGGGCCAGGTCAGCTCGGGGCGAGTCCGTGGAGGACGGGACCGGCGTGCGCCCCCGTGGCGAGGTTGACGACCAGTCCTCCGCCGTCGGCGGGGGTGGCGCGTACGTAGGCGCCGCCGTAGCCGTTGACCACGGTGAACACCCCCCACAGCGGTGTCCAGGGGCGGAGTTCGCCGTTGTCGTCGGCGAAGAGCTCGACGGAGGGCCGGACCCGCCGCTGGAGGATGTACGGGCGGTCGAGCGCCGCGTGGATGCGCGTGCTCCACTCCTGCGCGGTCAGGCCCGGTGTCCAACCGGGCAGCACGCCGGTGCCGCCGGCCAGCGAGGTGGGCTTGAGCACCAGGTCGTGCTGGTGGGCCAGGGCGTACTCGACGAGGTCGACGGACTCCCCGTCCTCCAGGGTGACCGGGCCCGGGCGGACCATCCGCGTCCAGGTGAGGATCCGGTCGAGGCCCGCCAGCACGTCGGCGCCGAACAGCCGCCGGTTCCGCTCGTCGGAGAGCAGGGCGAGGGCGCCCTTGCTGGCGTACACGGCCGAGTCCAGCGGCGTGAAGATCCGGACCTCGCCGCGGTCGGCGGCGTCGAGGATCGGGTCGACCAGGTGCAGGGACCCCGGCGACTTGAGCAGGTCGCCGATCAGGAACACCCGGAAGACGATGTCGACGGGCCGCTCCCCCAGCCACACCCGGCCGTCCCGCGCCTCCAGCTGCCCGACGTGGCAGGGGTACGCCTCCAGCCCGTACTCGCCCCAGCGTTCGCAGAGCGCCTCCATGTAGGGGAGCATCCGCCCGTACGCGTCCGGCCAGTCGGTCAGCGCGACCACGGGGTTGTCCCCGGGGCCGTAGCCGCTCTCCACCACGATGTTCTCGACCTGTTCGCGGAGCGAGTCCACGAAGCCGAGCTTGTGGCGTTCGGCGAAGTCCGCGAGGTGCGGGCGGGCGAGCAGCTCCCGGCACATGTCGGGGTTGTCCATCCCGCCGACGGCGCTGCCGATGTTGAGTTCGAGCAGCTTGAAGCCGGTGTCGTCGGCGTAGAGGTCGGCCCGGGTCTGCCGGCTCACGGTCGCGCCGCGGCCGCGCATCACGGCGGAGACCTGGACGTCGGTCAGCCCGACGGCCCGGGCGAACGCCTCGAAGTCGCCGCCGAAGAGCAGGTCGGGGAGGGCCGCCAGGGCGGTGCGCAGGTTCTCCAGGTCGGCGTGGAGCTGCACCTGTTCGGCGTGGCCGAGGAACAGCGGCCGGGACAGGTACCTGCCCTCGTACATCCCGTCGAGGAACGCGGAGCCGACCGGGCCGACCGGGCCCGCCGGTCCGGCCGTCCGGGCGTCGGCTCCGGGCCGGCCCAGTTCGGCCAGGTACGCGCGGGTCAGGGAGATGCGGTCCATGGATCTCTCTCTACTGTTCGGCAGCCGCGGTTGCGCGGCGGCCACGGATCAGGGCGGCGGCGAGGACGGCCGAGGCGAGCACGGCCGTGCTGATCAGCTGGATCCTGGTGCCGGGGTCGACGAGCATCAGCCCGAGCAGCGCGACCATGGCGGCCAGCGCGGTCCAGCTCAGGTACGGGTGGCCCCACATCCGCACCGGCGAGTCGGCCGGCAGGCGCCGGCGCAGGCGCAGCTGGGAGCAGGCGACCAGGATCCAGACCAGCAGCAGCACCGTGCCGACCGCGTCGAGCAGGTGGAGGAAGACCGTGCGCGGCCAGAGCAGGTTGAGCACGACTCCGACGAATCCGAACGCGGCCGAGGCGAGCACGGCCGCACGGGGGACGCCCGTCCGGCCGAGCCGTGCCAGCAGCGCGGGCGCCTGGCGGCGGCGGGCCAGCGAGAAGGCCATCCGGGCGGCGGCGTAGGTGTTGGCGTTGAGCGCGGACAGCAGGGCGAGCAGCACGACGACCCGCATGACCTGCCCCGCGGCGGGAACGCCGACGTGGTCGAGGACGGCGGCGAACGGGCCGGCGCCGACCTGCGGGTCGGACCACGGCAGCAGGCTGACCACGACGGCCATGGAGCCGAGGTAGAAGACGGCGATCCGCCAGACCGCCGCGCGGACGGCCCGCCCGGTGGCCCGGGCCGGGTCGTCGGACTCGGCGGCGGCGATGGTGACGACCTCCAGGCCGCCGAACGCCGGGACGGCGGTGGTGAGTCCGGCCGCGACGCCGGCCCAGCTGTGCGGCAGCAGGTCGCCGTCCAGGGCTCCGGTGTCCCCGCCGGGGAGCACCCCGGCGATCGCCAGCACGCCGACGACCAGGAAGGCGACGATCGCGGCGACCTTGACCAGGGCGAACCAGAACTCGAACTCGCCGAAGTTCCGCACGTCGGTGAGGTTGACCGCGGTGAAGACCGACATGAACAGCAGCACCATGAGCCACTGCGGGACGGCCGGGAGCCAGCCGTGCACGATGACGGCGGCCGCGGTCGACTCCAGGGCGAGCACCACGACCAGGGTCAGCCAGTACAGCCAGCCGATGGTGAACCCGGCCCATGCGCCGAAGGCACGTTCCGCGTGCTCGGAGAACGAGCCGCTGGACGGGTGGGCGGCGGCCATCTCGGCCATCATCCGCATCACCAGCACGGTGAGGACGCCGGCCGCCGCGAAGGACAGCACGATCCCCGGTCCGGCCGCGGCGATGCCCGCGCCGGAGCCGACGAATAGGCCGGACCCGATCACGCCTCCCATGGCGAGCATGCCCAGGTGGCGCTGGCGCAGGGCGCCGCGCAGGTGCTCCCCCGGTCGCGGCTCGGTGGCGGGTGGAGCGGTGAGGGTCATTCGAGGTCCTTGGACGAGGCACGGGGACGGGGGAAGTGACGGATCGGGGTCGTGACGGGTTCGACCACCGCTGCTTCGGCGGGGCGGCCCGGCATCCGGGACCACCGCAGCGCCAGGACGGCGGAGACCGCCGCCCCGACGGCGCCGAACACGGTGATGACGACGGACGCCGGGGCGTGGTCGGCGGCGAGGCCGGCCAGGGAGATGCCGACCCCCTGGGCCATCCGGACGGCCGCCGAGGCCAGTCCGAACGCCTTGCCGCGCTCGGAGTCGGGGACGGAGCGGCTGTACTCGGCGTTCGCCGGGACCTGGAACGCCGAGAACACTCCGGAGGCCGCCCACAGCGCGCAGGTCACGGCGGTGTTCGAGGACAGCACGGTGAAGGTCAGCACCGCGCAGGAGGCGACGGACAGCGGCCCGAGCAGCCGCAGGCCGCGGTCCGGACTCACCCAGCGGGTCAGCACGAACATGCCGACGACCGCGCCGGCCGGGCTGGCCGCGAGCAGCAGGCCCACCCCGGTCGGCCCCTGCCCCAGGGCGTGGGCGTACGGCGTGGCCAGGCCCTCCTTGCAGGCGTAGAAGCCGGAGACGGTGCCGAACGCCACCAGCAGGCGCAGCCGGCGGTCGGCCCGGACGAGGCCGGCGCCGCCGGTGATCACGCTCCACCGGCCGCCGGTCGGCGGGCCGCCGGCCGGCCGCGGTCGCCGCTCCAGGCCGTACCGGGTCAGCACGGCCGAGACGGTGAAGGTGGCCGCGTTGAGCAGCAGGGCCCGGGAGGGCCCGAGCACCGCGACCGCCGCGCCGCCCGCCGCGAACCCGGCGAGCTGGCCGAGCTGGGCGGTCAGGTTGACCACCGCCGACGCGGGCAGGTAGTGGTCCCCGGGGGCGATCGTCGGCAGCAGTGCCGACCGGGCCGCCAGGTGCGGCGACTGGGCCAGTTGCACCGCGACGACCAGCGAGCACAGCAGCCACAGCGGCGTGCCGGGGATCGCCATGACGGCGACCAGGCCGGTGCGGACGAGGTCGCACACCACCATCAGCCCGCGCCGCGCGCAGCGGTCCGCCAGCCAGGACAGCATCGGCCCGCCGACGAGTTCCGGCAGCAGGGTCAGGGCGTAGGTGAGCGCGGCCAGCCCCGCCGATGCGCTGCGGTCGAAGACGAGCAGGGACAGCGCCACCCGGGTGAGCTGGTTGCCGCCCACCGAGACCAGCTGGGCCAGCCACAGCATCCGGAACTCGCGGACGGCGAGCACCCGGCCGAAGCCGGCCGTCGGCGGCCTGCTCACGGGCGCGCCACCGACTGCGCCCGTCCGGCCACCCGCACCACCGGCCGGTCCTCCACCGGCTCCCAGTCGAGCCGGTACTCGGCGAGCACCCGGCCGATCGCCTCCTCGATGCGGCGGCCGCTGCCCGCCCTGAACCGGTAGCGGCCGCCGGTCTCCTTCGCCCCGCCGGTGCCGTTGAGGATCGCACCCACCTCGGGCAGGACCTCCGCGTACATCTCGGGCACCTCGGCGAGCAGCGACCTGGTCGACAGCACCCGGCAGGGACGCACCGGGGGCTCCGGGATCAACAGGTAGCCGCCGGCCTCGCCCGCGGGGTCGGGCGGGGTCAGGTCCGGGGACTCCCCGAGGGTCAGCCGGGTGGCGACCTCCAGCAGGTCGAGCCCGTACACGTCGCGCCAGATGTGCGGGAGTTCCGCACCGCCGGCGCGTGCGGCCACCTCCAGGAACACCAGCCCGTCGTACTCGCCGGGCCCGGTCGGGTCGACCGCGAACACTTCGAGGTGGAAGACGCTGCTGCGCACGCCGAGGGCGGTGAGGGCGACCTCCGAGTACCCCGTCAGCCGCCGTTCCAGCTCGGGGTCGTCCGCGGCCACCGAGCCGAACGAGTCGCCCAGGGCGTAGTCCAGGCAGGTGTTGAGCAGCCGGAAGGCCCGCAGCACCCGCACCCGCCCGTCCTGGATCACCCCGTCGACCTGGTACATCGGGCCGCTGACGTACTCCTCGCAGACGTGGTTCGGCAGCGGGGCGGCGAGCGTCTCCTCCAGCGAGGCCGGGGAGTTGACCAGGCAGATGCCCTGGCTCCCTGAGCCGTCGCGGGGTTTGAGCACCACCGGGAAGCCGACCTCGGCGGCGAACCGGCGGACCTGCGCGGGATCGTCGGCGTCGACGAACCGCGGCACCCGCAGGCCCGCCGCGGCGACCAGCTGCTTCATCGTCACCTTGTCGCGGACCCGCGCCACGTCGTCCGGCCGGGGGCCGGGGACGCCGAGCAGTTCGCGCAGGTCCGCGGCGACCTCGAGGTCGCGTTCGAAGAGCGCGACGACCCGGTCCAGCGGGCCGTGGCGGTCCACGATGCCGCGGGCCAGTTCGGCGACGGCCGGCCGGTCCGCGAGGTCGTCGACGACGGCCACGGTCTCCGCCGCGGCGGCGTCGACGCCGTCGGCGCCCGCCGCCGAGCAGAGGTAGGCGACCCGGTCGGTGCCGTGGTCGATGTACGCGGTGTAGTCGCAGCCGACCGACCGGTCGAAGCGGTTGAGGACGAGGATGTGCCTGCCGGTCGCAGCGCGCTCGCTCATCCGTGCGTCCTCTCGCGGGTCAGGTGCATCAGCGCCGTGTACGGGGGCAGGTCGAAGTCGACGACGTCGGCGAGGTTCCAGCCGGCCTCGGCGAGGACGTCCTTCCACTCGGCGAGCGAGGGGATCATCTGGCCCATCACGGCGTGCGCGGTCTCGAACCCGAGCGTGAAGACCGGGTGCCGGTCGGTGGAGGGCAGGTCCGAGCGGTAGGTGTCGCAGATGATGAGGTCGGTCGCCGCCGGGAAGGCCTCGCCGATCAGCTTGAGGCTGGTCAGGCACTCCTCGCGCGGCCACAGGTCGTGACCCATCATGAAGGTGCAGACGAAGTCGACCTGGTCGAACTCGGGGCGGTGCTCCATCGCGGTCGCGTCGCCGTGGACCACGGAGATCCGGTCGGCGAGGCCGGCCCGGGCGACCGACTCGGTGGCCAGGGCCACCGCGCCGGCGGCGAAGTCGACGCCGATGCCCCGGAACTCCGGGTCCCGCCCGGCCAGCTTGATCAGCCGCTCGCCGCTGCCGCAGCCGAGGTCGGCGCCGCAGCGCAGGTCGCGTTCGGCGACGATCCGGTAGAACGCGGGGTCGACGTAGGAGAATCCGGCGTCGCGGGCGCCCAGGCCGATGGCCTTGTAGTCGCGCCGGACGGTGAACCCGTCGGGGCGGTTCGCGGTGCGGATCAGCTCCGGCATGGTGGTGAAGAGTTCGCCGCAGCCGCGGGTCAGCCAGTAGAAGAAGCCCTTCTTCGCCATGGTCTCGGCGAACTGCGGGCCGGGCTCGGCACAGTGGTGGTCCGGGTCGAGCGCGACGATCCCGGCGAGGGCCAGGCCCCGGGCGACGGCCTCGACGGAGGGCGCGTCGAGGTCCTGCTCGCGGGCGAACTCCCGCAGGTCCACGGGTGCTTCGGAGCCGTCCAGGCGGTCCAGCAGGCCGGTCTCCCAGGCGGCCGAGATGGCGTAGGCGGAGAGCGTGTGGTTGAAGACGTCGTCGATGACCGAGACGGTCATGGTTCCCCCAGGTGTTGTGTGCGAAAGCCGATCAGGATCGCGTCGACCGCGGCGACGAGGGCCGCGGTCTCGGCGGCGGTGCCGACGGTCACCCGCAGGGCGGCGCCGACGGGATGGACCCGGACCCCCCGGTCCAGCAGGACGGCCGCCCAGTCCGCGGGGCCGTCCGGCGGTCGTGCGTAAAGGAAGTTGGCCTGGCTGGGCGTCACCTCGAAGCCGCGCCGGGCCAGTTCGCCGGCGAGCGCCTCGCGGTTCTCCCGGTTGCGGATGCGGCGCTCCTTGAGCGAGGCCGGGTCGGCGAGCGAGGCGAGCGCGGCGGAGCAGGCCGCGCTGCTGACGGTGAACGGCGTCTGCAGCGAGCGCAGCGCGCCGATCAGCCGGGCGTGGCCGATGCCGTAGCCGACCCGCAGGCCGGCCAGGCCGTGGATCTTCGAGAAGGTCCTGGTGGTCAGCAGGTTGGGCAGTTCCGACAGGGTCTTGAGCGAGGGCCCGGCGTCCGCCTCGTCCGCGTAGTCGTGGTACGCCTCGTCGTTGAGCACGACGGTGCCGTCGGGCAGCCGGCCGGCCAGGTCGGCGACCGCCTGCCGGGGCTGCCAGGAGCCGGTGGGGTTGTGCGGGTTGGAGAGCGCGACCAGGCCGACCTGCGCCTGCCGGAGGTGGTCGGCCAGGTCCTCGCCGGGCGGCCAGGGGCGGGTCAGCGTCGGGGTGCCGCACTGGACGCCCAGCATCGGGTAGAAGTCGAACTCGGGTTCGTGGAAGAACGCCGGCCGCTCCGGCCCGGTGAACGCGCGCCAGGCCAGGCCGATGATCTCGGCGCTGCCCGCACCGACCAGCACCCGGTTCAGCGGGACGTCGTGCAGTTCGGCGATCGCCGCCTGCAGGGCACCCTCCCCCGCCGGGTACCGGTGCACGTCCGGCACCAGTGCGTGCAGGGCCTCGGCCACCCCGGCCGGTGGTCCCTGCGGGTGTTCGTTTGCATGCAGACGCAGCATCGTCCCCCTCGATTCGATCTTTCGATTACGGTAGGAACCGCGACTGGATGACGACTGGACGACAACTTTTCCTTCACACGGGGCGGGGGCGCGGAGATGGTGCAGGGGGGCGCACACGTGCAGGTTCAGCTCCTTGGGCCGGTCAGGGTCCTGCAGGGCGCGGCCCGTCACGACGTGCCGACGGCGGGGCGGCGCGCGGTGCTCGGCCTGCTCGCCCTGGCGGCCGGCCGGCAGGTCTCCCGCACGGAGCTGGTGGACGCGCTGTGGTCCGACGGCCCGCCCAACTCCGCGGTCAACGTGATCCAGACCCATGTGAAGCACCTGCGGAAGCTGCTCGAACCCGAACGCGCGGCCCGCGCCCCGAGTTCGGTCCTGCTCTCGGTCGGCGACGGCTACCTGCTGCCCACCGAGGCCTGCGTCGTCGACGTCCGCGTCTTCCGCGACGTGCTCAACCGCGCCGCGGCGGCCCGGCAGGCGGGCGACCACGCGGGCGCCCTCGCCCTGTTCGACGCGGCGCTGGCGCTCTGGCGGGCCGACTCCCCGCTCGCCGACGTCCCCGCGCTGGCCGCCCATCCCGCGGTCCTGGCGCTGGTCGAGGAGCGGTTCACGGCGCTGGCCGCCAAGGGCGAGACGCTGCTGTCCGTCGGGGCGGCGGACGAAGCGGTGGCGGTCTTCGAACAGGTCGCCCACGCACGCCCGCTGGACGAGGCCGCGCTCGCCCGGCTGATCCGCGGCTACGACGCCGCCGGGCGGCGGGCCGCGGCCGTCGACGCCTACCACGAGGTGCGGCGCCGGCTCGCCGAGGAGCTCGGGATCGGCCCGGGCCCCGAACTCGCCGCCGCCTACCAGGTGCTGCTGGCGGACGACGCCTGGCACACCACCGCGCCCCCGAGGCGCCGGCCGGTGCCCGCGACCCTGCCCGGGGACGTGCCCGACTTCGTCGGACGGCAGCGCGAACTCTCCTGGCTCGGGCGGACCCTGTCCCGGCCGGTGGGCGCCGCGGTGCCCGTCGCGGTGGTCTCCGGCACGGCCGGCGTCGGCAAGACGGCGCTCGCCCTGCACTGGTCGCACCAGGTCCGCCCGCGCTTCCCCGACGGCCAGCTCTACGTCGACCTGCGGGGTTACGACCCGCAGCAGCCGCTGTCCGGCAGCGACGCGCTCGCCAGGCTGCTGTCCGCGATGGGCCTGCCCGCCCACGAGATCCCGCTGGACGAGGCCGACCGGGTGGCCCGGTACCGGACGGAGCTCAACGGGCAGCGCGTCCTCGTCCTGCTCGACAACGTCTCCTCGGTGGACCAGGTCCGGCCGCTGCTGCCCGGCACCGGGTCCTGCGCGGTGCTGGTGACCAGCCGCGACACCCTGGGCGAGCTGGTGGCCCGGCACGGCGCCCGGCGGCTCGACCTCGACCTGCTGCCGATGACCGACTCGCTCGACCTGCTGCGCAGGCTGATCGGCGACCGGCTCGACCGCGAGGCGGCGGTCGGCCAGGACCTCGCCGAGCAGTGCGTCGGGCTGCCGCTCGCCTTACGGGTGGCCGCCGAGCTCGCGGCCGCACAGCACACCACCCCGCTGCCGGACCTGGTGTCCGAACTGGCCGACCGCCGCAGGCGGCTCCACCTGCTGGACACGGTCGGCAACTCGGTCAGCGCGGTCTTCTCCTGGTCCTACCAGCACCTGCCGGCGACGGCGGCGCGCACCTTCCGGCTGCTCGGCCTGCAGTACGGGCCCCACGTGTCGCTGAGCGCGTCGGCCGCCCTCACCGGACGCGGCCCGGACGACACCCGGAGCGCCCTGACCGCGCTCAGCCGGGCCCACCTGGTCCACCCGCTCGGGCCCGACCGGTACGGCATGCACGACCTGCTGCGGGCCTACGCGACCACGCTCGCGCACGACCACGTCACCCCCGCCGACCGGACGGCCGCCCAGCGCCGGCTCGTCGACTACTACCTGCACACCGCGAGCGCCGCCTCCGTGCTACTGGGCCGTCACGAACCGATCGCCCTCCCGCCGCCCGCGCCCGACGTGCCGCCGGCGGCCTTCACCGACCTCGACGGCGCCTCGGCCTGGTTCGCCGCCGAGCACCAGTGCCTGCTCGCCGCGGTCGACGCGGCCCCCGACGGCCTGGTCGGCCCGCTCGCCCGGGCCGTGGCGACCTACCTGGAACAGCGCGGCCACTGGCCGGACTGGGTGACCACGCAGCACGCGGCGCTGGACGCGGCGCAGCGGCTGGACGACCGGCCGGGGATCGCCGCGGCGCTCGGCGAACTGGGCCGCGCCAATGCGAGGATGGGCCGCTACGACGAGGCGGACCGGCTGCTGCGCCGGGCCGTCCCGCTCTTCCAGGAGCTGGCCGACCCGCTCGGCGAGGCGCACTGCCACAACAGCCGGACCCTGGTGTTCGAGCGGCGGCACGACTTCGTCTCCGCCCTGGAGGAGGCCGCCTCCGCGCTGGCGAAGTACCGGGCGGCCGGCAACCTGACGGGGCAGGCCCGGGCGCTCAACAACATGGGCTGGTGCAACACCCGGCTCGGCCGGTACCAGGCGGCCCGCCGGTGCTGCGAGCAGGCGCTCGCGCTGCAGCGGGAGACGGGTGACCGCAACGGCGAGAGCGCCACCCTCGACACCCTCGGCCTGGTGCACCACCGGGTCGGCGACCACCACGAGGCCATCGCCTGCTACGAGCAGGCGCTGCAGATCTACCGGGAGTTCGGCGACCGCTTCAACGAGGCCTCCCTGCTCACCCACCTGGGTGACTCGGCGGACGCCGCGGGCGACCCGGAGGCCGCGCGGGAGGCGAGGAGGAGCGCCCGCGAGATCCTCGCGGAGTTCGACCGCACGGCCGGTGCGGACGGGGGACGACACCCCGGAGCAGGCCCTTCCTCCGGTTCCGCCGGGTGACCTGATGCACCCTCATGTCGTAAGGCTCGCTTTTGTGTTGTGGAAGTGACATGTCATCCTGACGGCAGGAACGACCTTCCAGGAGACTCGTGAACACCACACCCACCACCGCGGATCCCGACACCGCCGCCGGTCCCGCCGTCGACGCGCTCGGGACGTCCGCCGCGCAGGTCCGCAGCGCGGCACTCGAGGAGCTGATCCTCAAGGACCCGGGGCAGTTCCGGATCCTCACGGGCGACCGGCCGACCGGCCGCCTGCACCTGGGGCACTACTTCGGCACGCTCCACAACCGCGTGCGGCTCCAGGACCTCGGCGTGGAGATGTTCGTGATCATTCCGGACTACCAGGTCCTGACCGATCGCGACGTCGCCGACAACCTGACCTGGCACGTCGAGGAACTGGTGCTGGACTACCTCGCCATCGGCGTGGACCCGGCCCGCAGCACCGTCTTCACGCACAGCGCGCTGCCCTCCCTGAACCAGCTGATGCTGCCCTTCCTCAGCCTGGTCTCGGTCGCCGAGCTGAACCGCAACCCCACGGTCAAGGACGAGATCGCGCACTCGCGGCAGTCCGCCGTCAGCGGCCTGATGCTCACCTATCCCGTCCACCAGGCCGCGGACATCCTGTCCTGCAAGGCCAACCTCGTCCCGGTCGGCCAGGACCAGCTGCCGCACCTGGAGCTCACCCGGACGATCGCCCGCCGCTTCAACGACCGGTACGGCAACGGCACCGCCGTGTTCCCGCAGCCGGAGGCCCTGCTGTCGAGCGCGCCGCTGCTGCTCGGCACGGACGGCACCAAGATGAGCAAGAGCCGGGGCAACGCCATCGCCCTGGCCGCGACCGCCGACGAGACCGCCCGGCTGCTCAAGGGGGCGAAGACCGACGCCGAACGCCACATCACCTACGACCCGGTCGACCGTCCCGAGGTCTCGTCCCTGCTGCTGCTCGCGGCGCTCTGCCAGGGCCGGACGCCGCAGGAGGTGGCCTCCGACATCGGCGCAGCCGGGGCCGCCGCGCTGAAGAAGACGGTGACCGAGGCGGTCAACGAGTACCTGGCGCCGATCCGGGCCCGCCGCGCCGAGTACGCGGACGACCGCGCCCACCTGCGGCGGACGCTGCGCGAGGGCAACGAGCGCGCCCGGGCGGTGGCCGACGCCACCCTCGCCGAGGTGCGCGCCGCCATGAACAGCCACTACTGACTACGACCGACCTCCGACCGCACGGGCACGGCCTCCCACCACGACGGAGGCCGTGCCTTCGCTATCTGCACACCCGACTCGAACTCCGGTGCTACACACACGGTCTGAGCATGCATCAGCACTTGCGCATCACCGGCGCCGATCGCTCCGTCCGGTCCCACGGATCCTCTGGTAAAAGTCGCCGGCTTCTGGTTAGCATGCAGAAGGCAGGTTGACGCGCGGACGACAAGTGGAGTCCGGGTTCGCAGCCCCCGTCGACCCGCCCGCCGGAGCAGGTGCGGCGCGCCGTGCGGTCGCAGCCGCCGGGCCGGGAGACCGGGCTCGGAATTCCCGTGCCGTGCGCCCCTTTCTGCATCCCTGTGCGTCTTCCCCTACAGACCTCCTAGGGCAGGCATCCCTTGATGAAGCTCCTGATGGTAGCCATGCCGTGGCAAGGACTCGACACTCCGTCGAGTGCGCTGGGAATACTCGGGCCGAGCGTCCGGAAGAACGCCGCGCACTGGACCGTCGACGAGTTGTACGCCAACATGCGGTGGGCCGAGCACCTGATGCGCGAGAGCGGCGGCGCCATATCCGCGGAGGATTACGGCGAGGTCGCCGTCCAGGTCTTCCACGGCGTGGGCGACTGGGTGTTCACCCCGGCGCTGTACGACACCGACGGCTACCGGGTCGACGAATTCTCCGCGTTCCTGCGCAGCCGCGGGATCGATCCGCGGATTCCCGTCGAGATGCAGAGGCACGCCCGCGGATTCGTCCGCGACCTCGCGGCCGAGATCGCCGCCGACCCGCCGGACCTGGTCGGGTTCACCAGCACCTTCATGCAGAACGTGCCGTCCCTCGCGCTCGCCAAGGAGCTGAAGCGGCTCGTCCCGGGCATCCGGACGGTCCTCGGCGGCAGCAACTGCGACGGCCCGCAGGGGCCGACCCTGCACCGCAACTTCGAGCAGTTCGACTTCGTGGTCAGCGGCGAGGGCGAACGCGCACTGCCCGCGCTCCTCAACCGCATCGCGCAGGGCGGGTCCTTCGCCGACGTGCCGGGCCTCAGCTGGCGCGACGACCGGGGCGAGGCGGTCGCGAACCCGCCGGCCGCCGCGGCGCTGCCCTTCGCCGCGGTTCCCGCGCCCGACTACGACAGCTACTTCCGCTCGCTCGGGGAGTCCCCCGTCCGGCACCGCGTCCGTCCGATGCTGGTCCTGGAGACCTCCCGCGGGTGCTGGTGGGGCGAGCGCCACCAGTGCACGTTCTGCGGCCTCAACGGGTCCGCCATCGACTTCCGGAGCAAGGCGCCCGGGCGCATCGCGCAGGAGGTCAGGGACCTCGCCGAACGCCACCGGGTCCTCGACCTGGTCATGGTGGACAACATCCTCGACATGAAGTACCTCGACACGGTGATGCCCGAAATGGCCGCCCTCGACTGCGATCTGCGGATCCATTACGAGATCAAGTCGAACCTGACGCGGGAGCAGTTGCGCAGCCTGCGCGAGGCGAACGTGCTCTACGTCCAGCCCGGCATCGAGGGACTGAGCGACCACGTCCTGCGCCTCATGGACAAGGGGGTCAGCGCCGCGCACAACGTGCGGATGCTGCGTGACGGCGAGGACCTCGGACTCAACGTCACCTGGAACATCCTCTACGGATTCCCGGGCGAGACCGAGGAGGACTACCGCGGACTCCTCGGGAAGCTCTCCGCACTCGAACACCTGCAGCCGCCGACCGGTGCCTGGCGCATAGCGCTCGAACGGTTCAGTCCGTACTTCGAGGAGCCGTCGCTGGGGTTCGCCGTCCGCCGCCCGGCCGAGATCTACGACCACATCTACCGATTGCCGCCGGACGAGCTGTACGACCTCGTCTACCTCTTCGACACCCCCGACCGGGGAATCTCCGGCCCGATCGAGGACGAACTCAAGAAGGCGGTCGACGCCTGGGCCGGGGCCTACGCACGGAGCAGCCTCTCGTACTGGACGGACGACGGGGGCCGGGTGACCGTCGAGGACCGCCGGGCGAGCTGGCCCCAGGAGGTGATCGAGCTGGACGACCGCGGGAGCAACGTGTACCTGGGCATGTTCCAGGGCGCCGGACGGGCGGGCGTCCGCCGGCGGCTCGCCGAGGGCGGATTCGCCGTCACCGAGGAGGAACTCGACCGGGTGCTGCGGTACTTCGTCGACCGCGGTCTGGCCTTCGAGGACGGGGGCCGCTACGTGGCCGTCGCGCTGGAGGTCGACCCGTACCGCCGCAAGCTCGTCGACGGCCGGGAGGTGTCGGCGTCCCGATGAGCGTGCTGATGGACATCGGTGAACTCAGGGCCCGGGCCTCGGACGACGGGCACCTGCCGGGCGGCGGCCGGCCCGCGGCCGCGACGCTGACCCTCGGGGCTGCGGGGGACGGCCTTCCGACGGCCGCCGAACTGGCGGCGCTGCTGACCCGGGTGCCCGTCGCCGGGGTACGGCTGGCGGAGGCGGCCGACCTCACGGCGCTCCCCGACCGGGCGGTCGTGCGGACGGTCGCGCTGATCCGCGAGTGCGCCTCGATCGGCGTCCGCGTCACCTGGTCGCTCGTGCTGGGCGCGCACCAGCTCGGCCTGGTCCCCCACCTCGACCACCTGCCGGCGCCGGAGGCGGTCACGGTGCTCGGGGACGGCAGCGCGTCCCCGGGCGAGTGGCGCTCCGCCGGCAGCTTCGGCCTCCTCTACTTCCGCAGGGGGCCGGGCTTCCTGTCGGTCGTCGACCGCCGGCCGGGGTCCGCCGGGCGGGCCGTCCTCGACGACCCCGTCACGGTGGACGTCTTCACCCGGTGCCTGGGCGGCCGTGCGCGGGCCGACCTGACCGGGGAGCAGCGGCGCGCCGCGGAGCGCCTGGTGGACGCGGGCCTGCTCCTGCGCCTCGGCGAGCACTGCGTGACCCTGCCGGTGCACATGCGCAGCTGGCCGCTGGGCGCCGCCCTGCTGGGCGGCACCCTGGCCTCGGCCGGCAAGAAGCCGGAGGAGGGCAGTTGACCGACGACGCCACCGCACCGCTCGGGGAGCTGCCCCGACTCGTCCGCTTCGAGCACGAACCCGCCCTGCGCTTCCTCGAACACGCCGTCGGCGAGTACCGGAAGTGCCTGGACAGCCGCGGCGCCGACGGCACGCCGAGCCACCTCCCGCGCGCCTCCGGCCTGCTGTTCGGCCGTGTCGACGACCTCGGGATCACCGTCCGCGACGTCGAGTTCGTCCCGAACGTCCGCGACAGCGACGAGGCCGTGATGGCCGAGTTCGAGACGACCATCGCGCCCCGGTTCGGCGAGGTGTACCGCAATCCCGGCCGGGGGTTCTGGAGCGACGAGGGCGCCGTGCTCCGGGCGGTCCAACGGCAGGCGGCGGCCGGCCTGGAGCCGATGGGCTCCGTCCACTCGCATCCGGACTGGCACGAGATCGGCCCGCCGCACGAACGGCGCCAGCGGCTCAGCGAGAACCCGACGCCGATGGACGAGTACCTCTTCCGCCAGTCGTGCTGGCCGGTGAACGTGATCTGGTACGTCCACACCGCCGACGACGGCGGCCTGGCGCACCGGGTGGCGGGCTGGCGGCCCGGCCCGGAGCGCTGCGAAGCGCTCCGCCTCCGGCTCCCGCCGGACCTCTGCGCCGAGTTCGGCGTGCAGTCCTCCCACTGACCGTCCCGTTCCGGCCCCGGGGCCGGCGGGCCCGCATCCCAGGAGAGCAGTCGCATGCCCGAAACCGCACAGCGCGTCGGCCGGGGTCTTCCGGCGCCGGCCGTGACCGTCCGGCTTCCCGCCGCCTTCCACGCCCTGACCGGCGGGCGGCGGCAGGTCCCGGGCGGTGGCGGGAACATCCGGGAGGTGCTCCGCGCACTCGACCGGGACTGTCCCGGCACCCTCGAACGCATCGTGGACGTGGAAGGGGCCGTGAAGCGCTACGTGAACATCTACCAGAACGACACCGACATCCGGAGCCTCGACGGTCTGGAGACGGAAGTGACGGACCGTGACGTGATCTGGATCATCCCCGCCGTCGCGGGCGGCAGCGGCGCCCCCGCCGGCGCCGGGGCCCGGCGCACCCCCGGGAGCCGCTGATGTCGGACGTGCTCCCCCCGCGGTTCTTCACCGATCCCGGGCCGTCGCCGCACGCGGCGACCGCGGAACTGCGCGCCGCGTGCCCGGTCCACCGGATCGACTACCCGCCGGGCGCCGAGGCGTTCGCGGTCCTCGGCCACCGGGAGGTCGTGGCGGCGTTCGGCGACCCCCGGCTGTCCAAGCAGGCCGAGAACCTGCCCGAGCGGTACCGGGACAGGGCGGCGAAGAGCCTCCTCATGGTCCGCAACCTGGGGTTCGCCGATCCGCCCGAGCACACCAGGCTGCGCCGGCCCATCAGCCGGGCGTTCCTGCCCGCCCGGATCGCCGGCCTGCGTCCGCGCATCCAGGAGATCGTCGACGACCTGGTCGACGCCCTGCCGGAGTCCGGCCGGACCGACCTGATGGACGCCTTCGCCCTGCCGCTGCCGCTCACCGTGATCTGCGAGTACCTGGGGGTGCCGGTCGAGGACCGCCCGCTGTTCCAGCAGTGGGGCTACGTCCTCAGCCAGGACCCGTTCCAGCACGCGGAGGCGGAGCTGAGGGCCGCGACCGACGCGTTCACCGACTACTTCGGCCACCTGGTGGCCGAGCGGCGCAAGGACCTGCGCGACGACCTGCTGAGCGACCTCGTCCGGGGCCGCGACGAGGGCGTGTTCAGCGACCGGGAGCTGTACTCGACGATCCTCCTGCTGCTCATCGCGGGCCACAAGACGGTGGCCAACATGCTGGGCAACGGGACGGCGCTGCTGCTCGGCCGGCCCGACCAGCTCGCGGTGCTCCGCGCCGCCCCCGAACTGGTGCCCTCGGCCGTGGAGGAGATCCTGCGCTACGAGGGGTCGGCCTCCTGGGCCTCGCTGCGGATCGCCGCGTCCGACCTGCGGCTCGGCGGCGTGGACATCCCCGAGGGGAGCTTCGTGCACCTCTCGCTGGCCGCCGCCGGCCACGACCCGGAGGTCCACGAGGACCCGGAGCGCTTCGACGTCACCCGCTCGCCCAACCACCACCTGGCCTTCGGCCACGGGCCGCACTTCTGCGTGGGTGCCCCGCTCGGCCGGCTCCAGGGCGAGATCGCCTTCACGACCCTGCTGCGCCGACTGCCGCAGCTGGAGCTCGCGGTGGCGCCGGAGGAGATCGCCTGGCTCGCCGACAGCTCGCTCAGCCGGGGCCTGGAGGCCCTGCCGGTCCTGGTCGGGAAGCGGCTGCCGCGGCAGGGTCCCCGGGAAGCGGGGCAGCGATGACCGGGACGGCGGGCGGTATGCGCGTCGCCGTGGTGGGGGCCGGCGCGGTGGGCGGCTACGTCGGCGGCATGCTCGCCGCCGCGGGAGGCGACGTGCGCTTCCTGGCCCGCGGCGAGACCCTCGCCGCGCTCCGCCGGGACGGGCTGCGCATCACCGGCGGCCCGGGCGGCCCGTCCGCCGACCGCCACGTGCCCGCCGTGCGGGCCTCGGCCGACCCGGCGGAGCTCGGCGAGGTCGACGCCGTCCTGCTGTGCGTCAAGACTCCGCAGCTGACCGCGGCCGCCCGCGCACTCGCCCCGCTGCTCGGGGAGGACACCGCCGTGGTCACCGTGCAGAACGGGGTGGAGGCGCCCGAGCAGGTGGCGTCCGTCCTCGGCCGTGACCGGGTGCTGCCCGGACTGGCCAGGGTCGTCGCCGTGCCGGTCCGTCCCGGCGTGGTGCGGCACCTGGGACCTCCCGGCGCGCTGGGGTTCACCGAGTGGGACGGCGGCGTCTCGGAGCGGGTGCTGCGGCTGCGCGAGGCGCTGCGCGCCGCCGCGCTGACGGCGGCGGAGCCGGCCGACGTCTGGGCCGAGCTGTGGGCGAAGTTCCTGGTGGTGGTGCCGGTCGGCGGTCTCGGCGCCGCCACGGGCGGGGCGACCGTCGGCGAGCTCCGCTCGCGCGCCGGCACCCGGCGGCTGCTGGTCGCGGCCATGCGGGAGATCCACGGGACGGCTGTCCGGCTCGGGATCGGCCTGCCGGAGGACGCCGTCGACACCGCCGTCGGACTGGTGGACCGGCAGGCCCCGGACGCGACCTCCTCGCTGCAGCGGGACGTCCTGGCGGGCCGGCCCTCGGAGCTCGACGCCTGGACGGGGGCCGCCGTCCGGCTCGCCGCCCGGGCCGGGCACCGCGCGCCCGTCCTGGAGCTGCTCCACGAACTGCTCGCCGCCCGCGAGGCGCTGGCGGTCGGAGCGCCGCACTGAGGCGTGCCCGTGCCGGGGCGTGCCCGTGCCGGTGCGGGCCTCAGAGCGGTGCCGGGCCGGCGTCCACGACCTCGGCGAGCGGCCGCCGCGGAGTGGGCGCGCCCTCCGGCCCGTGGCCGAGCCGGATCAGCAGGTGGACGTGGTACGGGCCCTGCCGGGCGTCGCGGGCCTCGTCCCGCAGGCCCGGCCACTCCATCGCCTGGTGCAGCAGCGAGGCGCGCAGCCCGTGCGCGGTGGCGAGCAGCAGGACGTGCTGCAGCGCGAGTCCCGCGGTCAGCCAGTCCTCGGGGTGGTCCCCGTGGGTGGCCAGGACGGCGATGCACGGGTCGGCCTCGAAGGGCGCGGGCGGCAGGTGTTCGGCCGGGTGGATGGCGGAGAAGTCCCGCATCGGCAGGTGCCCGCCGGCGTCCTGCGGGCCGAGGACGGCCGCGGGGAGTCCGTCGGCGTCGGGGTCGGGCAGGGGGCGGACCCAGCTGCGGCTCTCCGCGCGGCGGCCCGGGTCGGTGGTGGTGCGGCGCTCGGCCTCGGCGGTCAGCCGCAGCAGGCGGTCGCGCTCGGCGCGGTCGGGCAGCAGCAGGAGGGCTCCCTCGCCGTGGGCCGCCCGGGCGAGCAGGTCGAGCACGGCGGGCGGCACGGGGCGGCCGTCGAAGGGCGCGCGGACGCTGTGCCGGCGCCAGATCGCGTCGTACAGCTCGGTGGTCCCGGGCAGGTCGACCGGGGAGGGCTCGTCGAGGTCGACCGCGGCGAGCAGTCCGGGCTCGGTGGAGTCGGGCAGCAGCCGGACCCGGGGCGCCCAGCCGAGGTGGCGGGCGGCGGTGCGCAGGTTGAACACGGCGGCGCCGACCGAGATGTGCAGCGCGCGGCCCCCGGGGTCGGCGATCGGCAGACCGCGTTCCGGGGCGGCGTGCACCTCCAGGGTGGAGGTCTCGGGGCGCAGCCGGAAGCGCCACGGCTGGCTGTTGTGGACGGACGGCGCGGCGACGGCGGCGGAGATGAGCTTCTCGAGCGCGGCGGCGTCCAGTGCCTCGGTGCGCATGGCGGCCTCCTGGGGGTGGGATCGGCGGGTCCGGCGGCGGTCAGCCGCTGCCGGGTCCGCCTGCGGTGCGGAGCGTCTCCAGCCGGTGCCGGTACTCCTCGGCGTCGATCTCGCCGCGGGCGAAGCGTTCGGCGAGCAGCTGCTCGGGGTCGGTACGGGGCCGTCCGGGGTCCGCGGGCGGCGGGGCGGGCGGGCCGGGGGGCGGTGGTCCGGTGCGGCCCAGGTGGCGGACCAGGACCACGATGCCGAGGACGAGCAGGGCCCAGAAGAGCACCATGCCGACGGTCATGAAGCCGAAGCCCCAGCCGTTCATGCCATGGCCGTTCCAGTACGTCATCACGGCCTCCTCCGCCGGTCGCGGACGGATCGCGGGCGGATCGCCCACCACCATCGTGCGCGGCCGGGGCGGCCGGACGCTTGGGCCGATCGGCCCGGGCCGGGGCCCCGCAGGTCCCGACCCGCGGGCCGGTCTCAGGCCGCTCCGCGGAGTTCCCCGGCGACCCGGTGGGTCCAGGCCCGGATCTGCTCGGCGTTGCGGTAGTCGCCGCTGGTGCCGCGGCGGACCATGAGGCGGGCGAACAGGCCGGGGGTGTCGGAGGTGACCCGGCCGCCGAAGGTGACGTGGCCGCGGGCGTGCAGGCGTTCCATCTCGCGGGCGGCACCGGGGACGGGCAGCAGGTCCTCCTGCTCGGCGGAGCCGTCGACCGGGCCGCTGCTGAACAGCCAGACCGGCCGCTCGGTGAGGGCCTCGGCGTTGCGGTGGGCGCAGCGCAGCGCGTCGCGGTGCCAGTGGCCGGCGTAGAGCGAGCCGCCGAGGATGACGGCGTCGTACCCGGAGACGTCGCGGACCTCGCCGGCCGGGAGGACGGCGGCGTCGAAGCCGTCCTGCCGGAGGGTGAGTCCGATCTCGGCGGCGATCCCGGCGGTGGCGCCGTGCTTGCTGCCGTAGGCCACCAGGACTCTCCTGGTCTTCGTCGCGGTCATCACGTCCTCCCGTCGCCGGCCGGCCGCCGCCCGGCGGGTGTCCCCGCAGGGTGCGGCCGTCCCTTCCAGGGTGGGCCACCGGCGCCGAGGCGGCCAGGTACGGCCGTTCGGGTGATGGCCGGGAACGGGCGGGGGCGGGCCGACGGAGTGTCAGCGGCCCCCGCCCGGCGGGGCGGAGGGCCGGGTGCGGTGCCCCGGGGTGCCCGGGGCCGGAGCGGTTCAGCCGTTGATGGGCCGGGGGTCGTTGACGATGTTCCCGTCGGTGCAGCTGTTGGCGGTGGTGCCCGTCCAGGCCCCGCCGACGGGGACGACGGCGAGTTCCTGGAGACAGACCGCGACGGCGGAGAAGTTCCAGTTCTCGGCGGCGTTGATCGCCCCGACGAGGCTGTCGGTGGTGTCGGCGGCCGCGGGGGCGGCCGGGGCGAGGACGGCGGCCGGGGCGAGGAGGGCGGCGGTGAGGGCCGCGGAGGTGAAGGTCTTCTTCATGCCCGGCCCAACGGCCGGCGGGCGCCGTGGTCACTCGCGGCGGGTGCCGCTCGCCCGGTCGGCGGGCGGTGGTGGTCCGTTCGGCCGCGCCGGTGCGGCTCGGCCGGGGGCGGGCGGGGCGTGCGGTCAGCGTTCGACGACCAGGCTGTGGCAGGTCCAGCTGAGCCGGGAGGGGCCGCCGACGGGCGGGCACGGGTGGTAGGTGCCGTCGGAGACGGAGAGGTTGACGATCAGGTGGGCGTGCCAGGTGGAGCCCACGCCCCGGCGGTCGGAGTAGACGGCGGCACCGTTGGCGTACCAGTCGACGGAGGTGCGGCCGAAGACGGTGCGGAGCTCGACGGTGGCGCCGGGGGCTATGCCGGCCGCTCCGCCGTGCCAGTAGCGGTAGCCGCCGCGGACGTGGTTGGAGACCTCCAGCAGGTCGGGGTTGTCGGGGTGGTACTCGAAGACGTCGATCTCGTTGCCGCCGTCCCGCCAGGTCCAGATGGCCGGCCAGGCGCCGAGGGCGGTGGGCAGGGTGACCCGGGCGAGCATCACGTCGCCGGGCCGCAGCTGGAAGCCGTCCGGGCTGCCCTCGGTGGTGAGCAGGTTGCAGTTCCACAGGTCGCTGCCGGGCCGGCGGGTCGCGGCGAAGACGCCGCCGGGGCAGTAGGCGGGGACGAGGTGGTCGAGCTTGTGGTCGCTCCTGTTGGTGGGCCCCATCCGGGGGTAGGCGCTGCTGCGCCCCGCCACCCACTGCCGTGTCGACGTGAAGTCCGCGCTGAAGACCGTTGCCATCGCCGCCTCCCGGTGTGCCGGTCCGCCGCGTTTTGGGCGGACGCCGTCAATCACTGGGAGTGCATTACCCGTTACGGTTCGTCATATGCGAACTCGGAGGTTCCGAATCCGGACCGGTCCGCGCCCCGCCGCGGGAGTCCTGGACGCCCCGCGCGTCCTGCGTGTCCTGCGCGTCTTCGCGGCGGGCGCGGCGCAGTTCCTCCAGGCCGGTGGTCATCCGGCCGAGGAAACGGGCGACGGTGCGCAGTTCGTCCGGGCTGAACCCGGCGGCGACCTCGTCGGTGCAGGCGGCGACGGGGGCGAACCAGGCGGCGGCCATCCGGCTCGCACCGGGGTTGTAGTGCACCTGGACCTGGCGGCGGTCGGCGGCGTCGCGGCTGCGGTGGATGTGGCCGGCGCGCTCCAGCCGGTCGAGCACGGCGGTCACCGCGCCGGAGGTGAGGGCGAGCTCCTCGCGCAGCCGGCTCGGGGTGACCGGGCCGGGGGTGACGCCGGTGGAGCCGCGCATGATCGCGAGCAGCGCCTGGACGTCGGTGGCGTGCAGGCCCTGCGCGGCGGCGAAGTCGTGGCCGAGCAGGTTCATCTCCGAGGCGAGCCCTTGCAGGAGGTTGCCGAAGGCCCTGCTGTCGGGCGGCCGGGGCGCCTCGGCGGTCGGCTCCTGGTCGGACAAGGGTCACCTCTCGGTCGGTCGACGGCCGGCGGACGGACCGCTCGGGCTCGGGCGGCCACCAGCCTAGGGGGTGCTCCGCCGCTCACGCCGGGGCCCATACCCCGACCCCCGCCCTCGCGCTCCAATCCGATCCGCGGGGCCCTTCGAAGAGACGGGGCACCTCGTCCGATTATCTCAATGGTCAAGTCTTTCGATGATTGAGATATCATCGCGCCGACCGTCGACCGATCCGTCGACCGATCCGTCGACCCATCCGGAGGACCCGCCGTGCCACCTCGCCGTATCCGGTTCCTGATCCCGCTGGCCCTCGTGCTCGCCTGGCTCGCCCTGGGCGGCGCCTTCGGCTCCTTCGCGGGCCGCCTCACCGAGGTGTCCACCAACGACCGGGCCGCCTTCCTGCCGCAGAGCGCCGAGTCCACCCGGGTCGCCGCCCTGGAGAAGGGCTTCCAGGCCCAGGGCAGCCTCCCGGTGATCGTCGTCTGGGAGGCGCGCGACAGCTCGGTCACCGCCGAGCAGCGCACCGCCGCCGACCGGGCGCTGCGCGCCGCCGCCACGGTGCCGGGCGCCACCGGCCAGGTCTCCCCCGCCCTGCCCTCGAAGGACGGACGCGCCCTGCAGGGCGTGGTGGCGCTCCGCTCCGACCTCGGCCGGCAGACCGTGGACAGCGTCGACGCCGTCCGCGAACGGGTCTCCCCGGTGCCCGGCACCACCGTCGCGCTGGCCGGCCCGGCCGCCATCGCCGCCGACCTCGGCGGCGCCTTCGCCGGCATCGACGGCCTGCTGCTGGGCGTGGCCCTCGGCGTGGTGCTGGTGATCCTGCTCGCCGTCTACCGCAGCCTGCTGCTGCCGCTGCTGGTGATCGTCGGCGCGGTCCTCGCCCTCGGCGTCGCCTGCGCCCTGGTGTACGTGCTGGCGCAGCACGGCGTCGTCCGGGTGGACGGGCAGATCCAGGGCCTGCTGTCGATCCTGGTGATCGGCGCCGCGACCGACTACGCGCTGCTGCTCTCCGCCCGGTTCCGCGAGGAGCTCCCGCTGCACGCGGACCGGTTCGCGGCCATGCGGACGGCCTGGCGGCGCTCGGCCGAGCCGATCGTCGCCTCCGGGCTGACCGTGGCCCTGGGCCTGCTGGTGCTGCTGCTCTCCGACCTGACGAACAACCGGGCGCTCGGCCCGGTCGGCGCGATCGGCATCGGCTGCGCGGTGGTGTCGGCGCTGACCTTCCTGCCGGCCGCCCTGGTGCTCTGCGGCCGCGCCGCCTACTGGCCGGCCCGCCCGCCGGCGGACGGCAGCGCCCCGGTGCACGGCGTCTGGCGGCGGGTGGCCGCCCTGGTCGGGCGGCGGCCCCGGGCCGTCTGGGCCTCGGCCCTGGCCGCGCTGCTGGCCTGCGCGGCCTTCGCGCCCGCGCTGGACGCCCGCGGCGTCGCCCAGACCGACCTGTTCGTCAAGGAGCAGCCCAGCGTGGTCGCGCAGCGGGTGCTCTCCGCGCACTTCCCCGGCGGCTCCGGCAACCCCGCGGTGATCGTCGCGAAGGCCGACCGGGCGGACGCGGTCGCGGCCGCCGCCCGCGCGGTGCCCGGGGTGAGCGCGGTCGCCGCCTTCACCGGCGGAGCACCCGGCGGCCCGGCCAAGGCGGTCGACGGCCTCGTCCGGCTGGACGCCACGCTCGCCGACCCGGCGGACGGCGACGCCGCGGTCGCCACCGTGCTGCGGCTGCGCACCGCGGTGCACGCGGTGGACGGCGCCGACGCCCTGGTCGGCGGCTACACCGCCCAGCAGGAGGACACCCGGGCGACGGCCTCCCGGGACCGCACGGTGATCGTGCCGGTGGTGCTGGTCTGCATCCTGCTGGTCCTGATCGTGCTGCTGCGCTCGCTGGTGGCGCCGCTGCTGCTGGCGGCGACCGTCGCGCTCTCCTACCTGGCGGTGCTCGGGGTCTGTGCGGTCGTCTTCCCGCACGTGTTCGGCTTCCCGGCCACCGACCCGTCCGTCCCGCTGTACGGCTACGTGTTCCTGGTCGCGCTGGGCGTGGACTACAACATCTTCCTGATGACCCGCGCCCGCGAGGAGTCGCTGCACCGCGGCACCCGGGAGGGCGTGCTGCGGGCGCTCACCGCGACCGGCGGGGTGATCACCTCGGCCGGCGTGGTGCTGGCCGCGACCTTCGCCGCGCTCGGGGTGATCCCGCTGGCCTTCCTGGTGCAGATCGCCTTCATCGTCGCCTTCGGCGTCCTGCTGGACACCCTGCTGGTCCGCTCGCTGCTCGTCCCGGCACTCGTCCACGACCTCGGGCCGCGCGCCTGGTGGCCGGCCCGGATCGACCCGTCGGACAGCCCGGCCGAGCCGGTCGGCGAGCAGGTGCCGGCGGCCCGCTGAGCGGGGCACCGCCCACTGTCCAAGCCGGGCGGGCGGGCGTACGGTGGCCACACGGCACCGTACGCCCGCCCGCCCGGCTGCGACCGCCGACCCGCGCTCCCCCGGCCCCGCGCCCCCCGCTCCTGTGCACCCCTCTTGCCCGGCCCTCCCCGCCCTGACGCCCGGCGGCGAACCGCACCGCTGGAGGCCGACCATGGCCGACCCCAAGGCGTTCCTGAACACGCCCCGGCTGCTCCGCGCCCGCCGGGCGGTGGCCGCCCGGGTGCACGACTGGGAGGAGGTCTACCAGCGGCGCGCGCTGCTCCCGATCATCAGCGGCCAGGCGGCCCGGTGCATGGACTGCGGGCTGCCGTTCTGCCACCAGGCCTGCCCGCTCGGCAACCTCGTCCCCGAGTGGAACCGGCTGGTCTCCGCGGACGACTGGCGCGACGCGGTGGAGCGCCTCGGCGCCACCAACAACTTCCCGGAGTTCACCGGCCGGCTCTGCCCCGCCCCCTGCGAGAGCGCCTGCGTGCTGGCCATCAACGCCGACGCGGTGACCATCAAGAACGTCGAACTCGCCATCGCCGACCACGCCTGGGAACACGGGCTGGAGCCGCCGCGGCCGCCGGAGCGCCGCACCGGGCGCACCGTCGCCGTGGTCGGCTCGGGCCCCGCCGGGCTCGCCGCCGCCCAGCAGCTCACCCGGGCCGGCCACACCGTCACCGTCTACGAACGCACCGACCGGCCCGGCGGGTTGCTGCGCTACGGCATCCCGGACTTCCGGCTGGAGAAGCACCGGCTCGACCGCCGGATCGAGCAACTGCGCGCCGAGGGAACGCGGTTCCGCACTGGCGTGGCCGTCGGCCGGGACCTCCCGGCGGACGAGCTGCGGGCCGGCTGCGACGCCGTGGTGATCGCCGTCGGCGCCACCGCCTGGCGCGAACTCCCGGTGCCGGGGCGGGAATCCACCGGCATCCACCAGGCCATGGAGTACCTGCCGCTGGCCAACCGGGTGGTCGCGGGCGACCTCGACCGGTCCCCGGTCGACGCCCGCGGGCGGCACGTGGTGGTGATCGGCGGCGGCGACACCGCCGCTGACTGCGTCGGCACCGCGCTCCGCCAGGAGGCCCTGGACGTAAGACAGTTGGACATCCACCCACGCCCGCCCGAGGACCGTCCGCAGACGCAGCCCTGGCCCGTCCACCCCAAGGTCCACCGGGCCACCACCTCGCACGAGGAAGCGGCCGAGCTCCGCCCGCCCGACCTGCCCGACCCGGACATCCGGTCCTACGCCTCGGCCACCGTCCGCTTCGACGCCGACGCCCGCGGACAGGTCTCGGCCGTCCGCTTCGCCGACACCGAACCGGGCGGTCGGGCCCCGGTGCCCGGCGCGGAGCACGCCCTCCCCGCCGACCTGGTGCTGCTCGCCCTCGGCTTCGCCGGCCCCGAGCACGACACCGGCCTGGCGCAGCAGTTGGGCGTCGGCCTGGACACCCGCGGCAACCTGGCCCGGGACGACCGCTTCGCCGCCGGGCCGGACGGCGTCTTCGTCGCGGGCGACGCCGGCCGCGGCCAGTCCCTGGTCGTCTGGGCCATCGCCGAGGGCCGCGCGGTCGCGGCCGCCGTCCACCGCTACCTCACCGGCCGCGACGAACTCCCCTCCCCCGTCACTCCCGCCGACCACCCCATCACCCCCGAGGACGTCCCCCCGCTCCCCGCCTGACCACCACGCCCACGGGCTCAACCCGCCAGAGCCGTCGACCACCAGGGGCATCAACCACCAGGGGCGCGTGTGGGCACCTCCCGGCCGAAGGCTGGGGGAGAACTGCGCAGTCCGGGAGTGGTGCTCCTGACGGATCCGGCTCTCCCCTGGTCCGCACGGTGGCCAACCTCCGAATCCCGGCTCCGTCAAAGCCCCTCGCCGGCCAGGCGCTCGCGGATGCAGCCCCGCAGCCACGCGTGCGCCGGGTCGGCGTCGTGCCGCGGGTGCCAGGCCAGGCCGAACGGCAGGGCCGGCAGGCCGAGCGGGATGTCGACCGTCACCAGTCCGAGCGCCTCGGCGAGGCCGCGGCTGCGCGTGGTGGTGAGGCCGACCAGGTCGGTGCTCCGGAGCACGAAGAGTGCCGCCGGGTAGGTCGCCACGGTGCCCACCACCGTGCGGGAGAGGCCGAGTTCGGCGAGTGCGGTGTCGATCGGTCCGTGCAGGCGGCCGCGGCGGGAGACGCCGAGGTGCCGGCCGGCTGCGAACCGTTCCGGGGTCGGCGGCCCGTCGAGCAGCGGGTGGCCGGGCCGGACGACGGCCAGCATCCGGTCCTCGTAGAGCTGTTCCACCCGCACCTCGGGGGCGGTGGTGTCGATCACCCCGACCTCCAGGTCGGCGGCGCCCTCGCGCAGGGCGGGCGCGTCCACGTGGCTCTCGCCGAGGAACCGCAGGCGGACGCCGGGCGCCTCCGCCGCGGTGCGGGCGAACAGTGCGGCGGCGTGCGCGGCGGCGAAGGCGTCGTGCGCGAGCACGGTGAACGTCCGGTCGAGGGTGCGCAGGTCGACCTGCCCGGCGGCGCTGAACAGTCCGCGGGCGCGCTCCACGACCGCCCGGACCTCCGCGTGGAGGGCCAGCGCGTGCGGGGTCGGCACCATCGAGCGGCCGGCCCGGACGAGCACGGGGTCGCCGAGGGCCTTGCGGATCCTGCCCAGGGTGCGGCTCATCGCCGGCTCGGAGAGGTGCAGCCGGGCCGCCGCCCCGGAGACGCTGCACTCCTCCAGCAGGACGTCCAGCGCCACCAGCAGGTTGAGGTCCATTCCGGATTGCACTGGACGCATTCCTCTCTTGCGAAACATGCACTGGAAGCAATCCAAGCATCCGCCTAGCGTGGACGGGAACCCAGACGCCTCCGCTCCGGAAGGAGCCCGTCCGTCATGTCCGAGAACGCCCCACCGGCCCTCCGCCGGTCCACCCTCTTCGCGATGTGCGCCTGCGTGCTCGTCGCCCAGAGCATGGTCGCCGCGATCAACCTGATGATCCCCCAGCTCGCGGCCTCCGCCCTGCACCCCTCCCCCGGCGCCCTGCTGTGGACGGTCGACGCCTACGTCATCGTCTTCGCCGGGCTGCTGATCCCGGCCGGCGCCTGCGGCGACCGGTGGGGGCGGCGGCGGGCGCTGCTCGTCGGCCTCGCGCTGTTCGCCTCCGGCGCCTGCCTGAGCGCCGCGGGCGGCTCGCTCGGCTCGGTGGCCGCGCTGATCGCGGGCCGCGCGGTCTCCGGCGCCGGTGCCGCCCTCGTCATGCCCGCCACCATGGCGGTCCTCGTCCACCTGGCCGGCCCCGAGCGGCGTGTCCAGGCCCTCGCCTCGTGGACCCTCGCGGTCGGGCTCGGCGGGCTGGCCGGCAACGTCGGCGGCGGCCTGACCGCGCAGTTCCTGCCCTGGCATGCGCTGTTCTGGGCGATGGTGCCGCTGTCCGTCCTGCTCGCGGCGGCGGTGCTGCGCACCGTCCCCGAGCTGCCGCGGCACGCCGCCGCCCTCGACCCCACCGGCTCGGCCCTGCTCGTCGCCGGCACCGCCGCCGTGCTGTACGGCATCATCGAGGGCCCTTCGCACGGCTGGCTCTCGGTGCCCGTGCTGGTCGGATTCGCGCTCGGCGCCGCCCTGTTGGCGGCCTTCACCCGGTACGGCCTGGTGGCGCGGCGGCCGCTGGTCGACCCGCGGGTGTTCCGTTCGCGGCGGCTGCGGGCCGCGGTGCTGGGCACGGCGGCCTCGTTCTTCGGCCTGTTCGCGCTGTTCTTCGTCAACTCGCAGTTCCTGCAGTACGCCAAGGGCTACTCGCCGGCCCGGACCGGTTTCGCCATCGTGCCGCTGACCGTCGGCATGGCGCTGGTGCCGCGGTTCGCCGGGCGGCTGCAGGCCCGGCACGGGGTGCGGTGGGTGGCCGGCGGCGGGCTGGCGCTGATCGGCGCCGGGCTGCTGGGCGTCTCCACCGCGGGCCCGGGCACCCCGTACCCGGTGTACGCGCTGTGGCTGCTGCTGCTCTCGGCCGGCATGGGGCTGTCCGCCCCGGGCCTGACCCACGCCGTGGTCTCCGAACTCCCGCCCGGGCAGGCCGGGCTGGGTGCCGGGCTGAACACCGCGGCCCGGGAGCTGGGTGCGGCGCTCGGCGTGGCCGTGGTCGGCACGGTGCTCGCCTCCCGTACCGGCGGCGCGGCCCACAGCTCGGCCGGGTTCACCGCGGGCATGGCCACCGGGCTCCGGGTGGTCGCCGTGCCGGTGCTGCTCGCCGCGCTCGCCGTCCTCGCCGGTCTGCGCGGCCGGCCGGCCGCCGAGCGGCCCGTTCCCGCGCCGGCGCCCGCCGCCGAGGCGGCCTGACGGCTCGTACGGCCCCGCGGCCGGGGCGGTGGGGCGCCCCACGGGGCGCCGGCTCCGGCCGGTTTGCCACCATGCGGGCATGACCCTCATCGTCTCCGTGGCGGGCGCCGGTTGCGGCTGTGCGCCGCGCCGCGCCTGGTCCGCCTCGCCCGCGCCCGCGTGGGCGGCGGCCGCCGGAACCGCCCTCGCCCGCTGGCCCGATCCCGACTGCGCCGAGTCGCCGTACGGGGGGCGGGGCGTCGCGCAGACCGACCGGATACCGGTGGCCGGCGAGGAGCGAATGCTCGGGCTGGACGGCCCGCTGCTCGTCGAGGGGCCGTTCTGGTGCCTGTTCTCCCCGGCCGCGACGGCGCTGAACGGGGTGTCCGACGACCCGGACGGGCTGCCCGAGCACGCCCTGGTCCGCTGCACCCCGCTGGCGGTGGCCGACGTCCGTCCGGGCGGTGCCCGGGTGCGCGTCGCGGTCGAGGAGGTGGTGCGGCTGACGGAGGTGCGGGAGCGCTGGGCGCCGTCCTCGGCCGGTTCGGTCGCGGGCCTGTTCCCACCGGAGGGCGCCTCCGTGGACCGCTGCAGCGTCCGCCGCGGTGCGCTGCGGTACGTGGAGTGGTCCGCCCAGGGCGATCTGGGCCGCCGGGCGGTGCTGTGGGAGGGCGACGGCCGGTCGGTGCTGCTGATGTACGCCGAGTGGTCCTTCGACGAGGACGACGTCGCGTTCGGCCACCGGCCGCTGACCGCGGCGGAGGCCGCCGACGTGCGGGCCTGCTGGCCCGCGGAGGGCTGAACGGACACCCGCCGCACGATCCCCGTTCCGACACGAACGGACGGCCGCCGCGGGCGCCCGGCGGACCCGAACCTTCCGTTTCGGCCCGCTCCGGCCCCTCGGTTCGTGCCGTGATCGCCCCGGCGGGGCCCGGCGGCGGACCCGCCGAGCCCCGCATGCGTGCATTTTCGGCCGACTTCGCCGCCCTGCCGCACGGAAATGCCACCGGGAATTTCCCAGGGAATTTCCACGGAATTCGTCCGATCCGCGCCGCCGCGGACACGTCAGGGCCGCTGCCGCCCCCCGCGACCTGCGACGCGGCCCGGGCGGGCGGTGGCGCGTGGGGCGGCGTGCGGCCGAAATGCACGCATGCGGCACCGAAGCACTCGTGATGATTGTGTGATGTTCGGGATGCTGGCTTGTTATCGCAGTGATGATCCCTCTAATGTCCACCTCAGCCCGACAGCACGGGCGCCCGAGGCGCGGCACGCCGAACCCTGCCCACCGCGTCGACCGGGTCACCGACCAGACCCTGGGCAGGGACGGGGGACCCAGTTTCGACGCCGCCCCCACACGGCTAGGGGTGAAGCCGCCTCAGTGCGGCCGGGCCACCTCCCGGTCCGAACCCGACAGCTCACCTCGCAGGCGTGCGGAGAGGGAACTCGATGGGTTTCATCGGCTCGGGCCGTCACCGCCGCCCCACCCAGACCGAGCGCGCCGTCGCGGCCGCAGGTGTGGCAGGTGCGGGTCTGGCGATCCCGCTGCTCACCGCGACGGGCGCCCACGCCGCCCCGGTCACCACCTGGGACGCGGTGGCCCAGTGCGCCAGCGCGGGCAACTGGGGCAAGAGCGTCGGCAACGGCGAGTACGGCGGCCTCCAGCTCGACCTGCGCACCTGGGTCGCCTACGGCGGCGACAAGTTCGCCTCCACGCCCGACCGGGCCACCAAGGAGGAGCAGATCGCCGTCGCCGAGCGCGTCCTCGAGGACCGCGGCGCGAAGGCCTGGGGCACCTGCGGCAAGTCCGCGGGCCTCACCGGCGAGGGCAAGCCGGAGACGGTCGACCAGGACTCCCGGGGCGACCAGGGCTCGACGGCGCCGACCGCCACCACCGCGCCGACCGACCGCGGCGCCTCGGCGCCGGTCTTCACCGGCATGCAGGGCCGGGACGCCAGCGGCGTCTACTGGTACCTGGTGGACGGTCAGTGGTACTGGACGACCAGCCAGGAGATCTACGACTACTACACCGGCCCGGCGGCCCCGACCGCCCAGAGCCGGTCCACGGCGCCGGGCCGGGCCACCACCGCGCCGGCCTCGCCCACCGCGCAGGGCAACGCCACCACGCCTCCGACCATCGACCCGATCACGGGCCTCCCGGTCACCCCCGACCCGACCGGCGCCACGACCGCCCCGGTGCCGGGCACCACCACGGCCCCCGGCACGCCCGCCCCGGGCACCGCCGCACCGGACGCCGCGCCCCCGGTCATCGACCCGATCACGGGCCAGCCGGTCACCCCCGGCACGACCACCGCGCCGGCCACCACCCCCGGCACACCGGCCCCGAGCACCACCGCGCCGGCCACCACCGGCCCGGGCACCACCGCCGACCCGGCCGCCACCACGGCCACCCCGGCCCCGCAGGCCACCACGCCCGCCGCGCAGCCCGACACGTACACGGTGGCGGCCGGCGACACGCTCTCCGACATCTCCGACAAGAACAAGCTCGGTGGCTGGAAGCAGGTCTACGACGGCAACGAGGGCACCATCGGCCAGGACCCGAACCTCATCAAGCCGGGCCAGGTCCTGAAGATCAAGTAACTGCGGCACCGCAGGCGCACCGACGCCGGCGGCCCCGGGACACTCCCGGGACCGCCGGCGTCCTGCCGTTCCGGCGCCGGATCCGGCCGGCGCCGGGCGGTCGGGGGCGACCCCGAAGTCAACCATCGGCGTTCACATCGATGAACGATGGTTCCATCCATGGCCATACCTGGGCGCGGAGCCGACAACACGCCAACGCCCGTGACGCAGGGGAACATTGATCGCAGCGCGCCTCCGCGCCGCCCGCAGGCCCCGGCAGCGGGTTCAGCGGAGTGAACGACCCGGCCGCGGCACCCCGAGAGCGCCCGGAGCCCCGCCCGCATCCCGGCCGGCGCCCAACCGACCGTCCTGCGCGGAGCCTTGACGCGGCGGACGGGTGCGACTAGAACTTCCCTCGCGCTTGGGAGCGCTCCCACGAGTCGCCCGCACCCTCGCCCTGCGCAGCCCGTACGCCAGCCCTAGGAGCCGCACGTGTCCCGCCCCCGCCGTCGAATCGCGGCCGCGAGCGCCGCCGTCGCCGCCGTCGCGGTCTGCTGCCTGCCCGCCACCGCATCCACCGCGTCCGCCGCCCCCGGCAGCGACCGGGCCGCGGGCCGGGCACCCGGCCCCGGCACCAGTTTCTACGTCGACCTCGACAGCAAGGCCCTGCACCAGGCCGCCGCCGACCTCAGGGCGGGCGACCGGAACAACGCGCTCGCCATGGCGAAGATGGGCTCGTACCCGGTGGCCCGGTGGTTCAACGGCACCGCGACCCCGCAGGAGACCACCACCGCGATGGCGCAGCTGCAGGCCAAGGCCGCGCGGCAGCACCAGACCCCGGTGGTGGTGGCGTACAACGTGCCCGGCCGGGACTGCTCGCAGTACTCCGCCGGCGGCGCCTCCGACTCCGCCGAGTACGCGGCCTGGGTCGACGGCCTCGCCCGGGGCATCGGCGACCGCCGCACGGTGGTGGTCCTGGAGCCGGACGGCCTCGCCCTGAGCCCCGCCTACTGCGGCGGCACCGCCCAGCAGCAGGCCGACCGGCTCGCCGAGATCAACGGCGCCGTCGACCGCCTCGCCGAGCAGCCGCACGCGGCCGTCTACCTGGACGCCGGCCACAGCGCCTGGCAGTCCACCGGCACCATGGCGAAGCTGCTGGTGGACGGCGGCGTCGAGCGCGCCCAGGGCTTCTTCCTCAACGTCTCCAACTACCAGCGCGACGCCGACCTGGTCCGCTACGGCACCCAGGTCGCCAAGTGCAGCTGGTACCTCTCGCACACCCCGGGCGCGGTCGCCGACGACTGCGCCAACCAGTACTGGCCGCAGGCCGACGCGGACGCCTGGTACACCGCGCACGTCCCCGCCGACGCGAAGCTGCCGCACTTCGTGGTCGACAGCAGCCGCAACGGGCAGGGCCCGTGGACGCCCACCGCGACCTACCCGGACCCGCAGACCTGGTGCAACCCGCCGGGCCGCGGCCTCGGCACCCGCCCGACCGCCGACACCGGCACGCCGCTGCTGGACGCCTTCCTCTGGGTCAAGGTGCCGGGCGAGTCCGACGGCAGCTGCACCCGCGGCACCACCGGCGGCACCGACCCCGAGTACGGCGCCGCCGACCCGGCCGCCGGCGCGTGGTGGCCCGCCCAGGCCCACACCCTGGCCGCCAACGCCTCGCCCGCGCTGGCCTTCGGCCTGCCGGCCGGCACGCACCGCTGACCATCCCCCCATAGGCGGCCCCGGACCCCACCCGCCGGGCCGCCCGCCGGGCGCCGCACGCCCCACTGCACCGCTGCGGCGCCCGGCCCTTCTGCATGCCCACACACGGGCGAAAGTTTTCGATACCGATAATGCCGCTCCTGGCCGCACTCGGCCAGAACTACGACATGACATCTCGTCAGACTCCGTTGTCAGCATGCCCGGAAGCCCGCCATCGCCTGATAGAAACTTTCGACAGTCAATTCGAAACACAGTATTGACCAGCATTCGACAACAAGGACATACTCGTCGGCGATCGACCTCCCGCCGCTGGCCGCGTGGCGGACGCACAGCACCGCAACAGGTCCCACCCAGCCTGTCCGGACGAGCCCCACGGCCGTCCGGCCGACGGAAGAAGAGGTTGTCGATGATCCACCGCTCCCCCGGTGCCCCGGGGCTGCTCCGCCGCGTGCTGCTGGCCGGCACGGCCGGCGTGCTCGCCGCGGCGGGCCTGGCCGGTGCGGCCGGCACCGCCGACGCCGCGAGCACGCTCGGCGCGTCCGCCGCCGCCAAGGGCCGCTACTTCGGCACCGCCGTGGCCGCGGGCCACCTCGGCGAGTCCGCCTACGCCAGCACCCTGGACACCGAGTTCACCGCGGTCACCCCGGAGAACGAGATGAAGTGGGACGCCGTCGAGGCCACCCGCAACTCGTTCAACTTCGCGTCCGCCGACCAGATCGTCGCCCACGCGCAGGGCAAGAACATGAAGGTCCGCGGCCACACGCTGGTCTGGTACTCCCAGCTTCCCGGCTGGGTCGGCGGTCTGTCCGCCACCGACCTGCGCACCGCGATGAACAACCACATCACCCAGGTGATGACGCACTACAAGGGCAAGATCTACGCCTGGGACGTCGTCAACGAGGCCTTCCAGGACGGCGGCAGCGGCGCCCGGCGCAGCTCGCCCTTCCAGGACAAGCTCGGCAACGGGTACATCGAGGAGGCGTTCCGCACCGCCCGCTCCGTCGACCCCAACGCCAAGCTCTGCTACAACGACTACAACACCGACGGGCAGAACGCGAAGAGCAACGCGGTCTACGCGATGGTGAAGGACTTCAAGCAGCGCGGCGTGCCGATCGACTGCGTGGGCTTCCAGTCGCACTTCAACAGCGCCTCGCCGGTGCCGAGCGATTACCGGGCCAACCTGCAGCGCTTCGCCGACCTCGGCGTGGACGTGCAGATCACCGAACTCGACATCGAGGGCTCCGGCTCGGCGCAGGCCGCCAACTACGCCAACGTGGTCAACGCCTGCCTGGCCGTCACCCGGTGCACCGGCATCACGGTGTGGGGCATCACCGACAAGTACTCGTGGCGCAGCAGCGGCACCCCGCTGCTGTTCGACGGCAACTACGGCAAGAAGGCCGCGTACACCGCGGTGCTGACCGCACTCGGCGGCTCGGGCGGCGGGGACGGCGGAGGCGGTACGGGCTCGGGGTCCTGCACGGCCGCCTACAGCCTCACGCAGAGCTGGAACGGCGGCTTCAACGGGCAGGTGACGGTGACGGCGGGCAGCACCGCGATCACCTCCTGGACGGTCACGGTGACCGTCACCCCGCCGCAGAAGGTGTCGGCCACCTGGAACGGCTCACCGAGCTGGGACAGCAGTGGCAACGTCATGACGATGAAGCCCAACGGCAACGGCAACCTGTCCGCCGGCGCGTCCACCAGCTTCGGCTTCACGGTGGCGTCCAACGGCAACACCACCGCCCCCAAGGTGGGTGCCTGCACGGCGGGTTGACCCCCGCCACCGGCACGGCGGACGGCACGGCGGCTCCCCGGCCGCCGTGCCGTTCCGCGTTCACCCGGGCGCAGCGCCATGTCGGCGGGCCGCCACCCGGTTCAGGGCAGGAGCAGCGTGAGGAAGGGCACCGTGTCGCCGGGCAGCAGGTACTCCTCGACCTGGACGAAGCCCTGCGCCAGGGCGAAGGCGACGCCCTCGGTGTTGGACGCCAGGACGATCGTCTCGATCCGCTCGGCGCCCGTCGCGCGGGCCCGTTCGAGGCACCGGCGGTGGATCGCCGTCCCGATGCCCCGGCCGCGGTACTCCGGCAGGACCCGGGCGATCACGGTCGCGGCCGGTTCCTCCGCGGTCGGCGGGCGGACGGTCGAGCATCCCACGGGTTCGCCGTCGAGGCGGGCGACCTCCAGGTGGTAGCGGTCCGCGTTCCGCCGCACCTCCTCGAGCGAGAGCGGTGCGGTCGGGATGATCACGTTGTGGACGTGCCGCCAGGCCTCGATCGAGGCCTCGCCGTCCACCGGCCGGATGTGGAGATCACTCATGGCGGCAGCCAAGCGGCGGCTCCCGTGCACCGTCAACCGTGTTTCCCGGTGACCGATCCGGCTCGTCGGACGACGCCCTCGGCGAGGCGGGCGGCCACGGTCCGGCCGGCCGTCGCAGTGGTGCCGCAGTCGGAGGAGACCGCGGAGGCCCGCGCGGCGACCTCGGTGTCCCCCGGTCCCGTCCGGCACCGGAGTCGGCAGGTCGGTGGGTGCGGGCCCGGTCTCGTCGAGCAGGAGGCACGTGCGTGGAGGCGGGGCGGCGGGGCGGCGGTAGCGTGACTCCCCGTGCTTGCGCGATTGATGAACAGGATCAGCCTGCCCGCCGAAGTGGGCCGCGTTCGGCCGCTGGCCGGGGGTGGCTGGTGGGTGACGTGCCGGGACGACCCGCAGCATGCAGTCGTCCTCGACGACCGGCTCGCGGAAGTCCGCCGGCTCCGCGTGCCCCTCCCGCCGGACGTCGCGACCTATGCCGTCTCCCCTGACGCCGGCCTGCTGGCCGCCTCCGGTGAGGACAGTGTCCGGGTGTCCGGCACGAACGTCGACTGGAGTCGGCAGCACGGCTCGTGGAGCGACTTCCCTCCAGGACTCGGTGCCTGCGCGTTCTCACTCGACGGCACCGAACTGTGGGCCACCGTGCGGCCGGTCGACCAGGACGAGCCGGACGACGAGGAAGACCTCGACGACGAGGACGAGGACCTCCACGGGGAGGAGGGCGGGGGAGGCTGGGGCGACGAGTGCTGGGTCCTCGACGCCGCGACGGGAGACGTCCTCGCCCGCACGTCCGTGGACAGCGAGATGTCGTACTCGCAGCTCCTGGCCCACCCCGACGGCCGCCACTTCGCAGCCGTGGTGAGTGAGGGTCAGGACGGGAGCTTCGGGTACTGGGTGCGTCGCGACGGGAACCGCCTGATCAAGACTCCTACCGACCTGACGGGCCGCCGCGACCGGTTGCCGGTGGCCGTCGCCCCCGACGGCCACCACTACCTCAATCAGGGCTGGGCCACCCTGTCCACCCACTCCTTCCCGAGCGCGGAACTCATCGCCGAGCGCCCGGCGGCCGATGTCCTCCTCCGGGGACGGCCTTGGAATTACGTCTTCGACTACTACGACCCGTCCACCGTGCTGGCCACGCTCACCGACGACGGCCGCGCCACGGCCACGGTGGTGCTCCGGGCACCGTCCCTCGAACCGCTGGGCGAGGTCGAGTACCCCGTGCCGACCCGGCCCCGGGCCCTCGTCTCCGCGGGTGACGGCAGCTGGCTCACCGTCGAAGGCATCGATGTCGTGCGCTGGTCCCTCGGTTAGAGGTCGTTGGCGTACTCGTCGAGGTCGTCGCCCGTGGCCACTCTCGACGACCCGCAACCGTGGTCGCGCACGGCGACGGCGCGAGCGGCTGGTTCCCGACCGGTGTCGAACGCCGGGCCGCCGGACGCCGCTGACCGCAGCGCCCGGTGCCCGTGCGGGCATGGGGTGACACCGCCGCCCGGGAGTGCGGGCTCCTGGGCGGCGGTGCCGTGGCCGGGCGCGGAACGGGGGTCAGGTCACCGGTCCGCGCCACGGGTCAGGAGGTGACGGTGCAGGTCGGGACGGCAGTGGCGACGGCCCCGCTGTCGGTGCGGGTGGCCTGGACGCCGAAGGTGGTGGAGCCGGCCGGGGCGATCACCCCGTTGTAGGAGAGGTTGGCGGCGCTGACGGTCTGTCCGCTCTGCTGGACGTCCGCGCTCCAGCTGCTGGTGACCTTGAGTCCGGTGGGCCACTGCCAGACGACCTTCCAGCCCTTGGTGGCGGCGGTGCCGGTGTTGGTGACGGTCACGTTGGCGGTCAGGCCGGCGCCCCAGTCGTTCAGGGTGAGCGCCGCGCTGCAGCCGGCGTTGCCGCCGGAGCCGGCCGTGGTGGCGGTGACGGCGGTCGAGGCGGCGGAGACGTTCCCGGCCGCGTCCCTGGCCCGCACGGTGTAGCTGTAGGCGGTGGCGGCGATCAGTCCGCCGTCGGTGTAGGCGGTGGTGGTGCTGCTGCCGACCTTGGTGCTGCCGCGGTAGACGTCGTAGCCGGTCACGGCGGTGTCGTCGGTGGCGGCCGTCCAGGAGAGCGAGACGCTGCTCGCCGTGGTGCCGGTGACGGCGAGCCCGGTCGGCACGGTCGGTGCGGTGGTGTCGCCGCCTCCGCCCCCGCCGCCGGTGCCGCCGAAGCCGGGCGCCTTGATGTCGGCGAGGTAGCCGTCCTTGACGGTGTTGACGGTCGTCCAGTCGTCGTTCAGGATGCCGCCGGTGTCACCGGAGTTGGGGTTCCACGACCAGAACGTCCAGCCGAAGCTGTCGGCGCCGTACTGGGCGGTGGGCCGCAGGTACTGCACCAGGGCCTTCAGCCACTGCTGGTCGACGGTGGACTGCAGGGTGGTGCCGAACTCGCCGACCCAGACCGGGGCGATGTTCTGCTTGAAGAGGTAGCCCCAGTTCTTGTCCCAGACCCCGGGCATGTTGGCCGGGAAGGCCGGGTCGGAGAACCACGGCTGCTGGGCGACGCTGGTCGCGTAGTCGTGGGCCGAGTACACCACCCGGTTGGCGACGCCGAGTTGGACGGGGTACTGGCCGGCGCCCTGCAGGTTGCCGCCCCACCAGGTGGAGCTGCCGTTGAAGGTCTGCACGCCCTCGACGAAGATCAGCAGCTTGGAGTTGGCCGAGAGGACGGCCTCGCCGCCGCGCTGGGCGGCCAGCCGCCAGTCGGTGGCGGTGTCGCCGCAGCCCCAGCAGGCCGGGTCGTGCGGCTCGTTGTGCAGGTCGATGCCGACCACGGCGGAGTTGCCGGCGTAGCGGGCGGCGATCGACTTGAGGTTGGCGAGCCAGGTCGACTCCGGGACGGCGGCGGTGTACCAGAGGGCCGACTGGCCGCCGGAGTCCGGGCGGTGCCGGTCGAGGATCACCTTGAGGCCGGCCGTACCGGCGTAGTTGACCAGCTTGTCCATCACCTGGAGGGAGTTGAGCCCGACCAGGTCGGCGTTCATGCCGCCGGAGGTGTTGATGCCGGCGGGCTGGGTGCCCTTGAAGATGTCGTCGCTGTACGGCAGCCGGACGGTGTTGTAACCGAGCGACCTCATCTGGTCGATCATGCTCTTGTAGTCGCGGCTCCACAGGCCGTGCGCCACGTAGTTGCCGGTCTCGAAGCCGAACCAGTTGATGCCGGCGATCCGGACGGGCCGGTCTGCCTCGTCCAGGATCTGCCGGCCGCTGGTGTGCCAGTACCCGGCGCCCGCGGAGGCGGTGGCGGCCGGGGCGGCGGGGGTGTCGGCGTGCGCGGCCTGAAGGCCGGTCGGGGCGGCGACGACCGCGGTGACCGCGGCGAGGGCTGCGGCACCGCGGCCGAGCCGGCGGGTGAGGCGCCGGCGCAGCTGAAGGCGCATGGGTCTGGTTCCTCTCTGGAGGCTGTCCGGGCGCCGCCGCCGGGGGAAGTCGGCGGTCGGGCGCGCGGCGGGTGGGGGCGGTCCGTGGTACGAGAGTGCCGATGCCGGCACCCCACCATTGCGGGAGCGCTCCCACAGTCAGGGCTGTACGCCGGAGTCGCCCTCATCAAAGCCAGTGGCGGATCAGCCGTCAATACGACCAACCGACTTCAATACATGAAGGACTGGGCCGCAAACCGCCCCTTCGGCTGGAAACGGTGGCCTGACCTGTACGACTAATGAAGGATCGCAGGATGATCGACTGCCCATCCTGGGAGCGCTCCCAGGATTCGCGGGCTACGCCGACCGGTGCCCCGGTGCCGCCACGCCGGGCCGGGAACCCGCCCGATCGGGCCCGGGCTGCCTACGCTGGCCGGGGCGACCGGTCCGCGGACGTCCGTGTGGGGCGCGGCGGCCCGGGCAGACGGGAGCGCGTCGGGCAGGCCGACGACAGTGGAGGAGGCCGAGCATGAGCCGCAAACCGCGCCAGGTGCTGGAGGACGTCCGCAGGGAGCTCGCCCCGGGGGAACGGGAGAACCGCCTCGTCCCCGAGATCGCGGCGGGCACCGCCCCGCTGACCGTCCTGGCGGAGCTCGCCGCCCAGCAGTACCGGATCATCGGGAGCGACCGGCGGAGCCTGCTGGTGCTGGCCGCCCGCTGCGCGGACGACCCCGGCGGCGCGTACTTCGCCGGCCTGGCCGACGGCGAGGGCGAGGCGCTGCGGATGCTCGAGGCCTTCGCCGCCCGCTGCGGGCTGTCGCCGCGCGAGGCCGCGGCCCGCAAGCCGTTGCCGGGCTGCCAGGCGTACCCCGCCTACCTGGCCTGGCTCGCGCTGAACGGCGACCCGGCCGGGGTGGTGCTCGCCCTCACCGCCAACTTCGCCGCCTGGGGCGGCTACTGCGCGGCCGTGGCGACGGGCCTGCGCCGCCACTACGGCTTCGACGACACCGACTGCGCCTTCTTCGACTTCTTCGCCCGCCCGGCACCGGCCGCGGAGGACGCGGCGGTGGCGGTGCTGGAGGCCCTGTCCCCGGACGGGGGACGGATCGGCGCGGGCCGCGAGTACGGGCAGGTGCTGCAGGCGTACGAGCTGATGTTCTGGAACACCCTCGCGGACGCCCCGGCCCGTCGGCACGGACGCTGAGCCCCGCCCTCGGCGACCCTCGGCGGCCCTTCCCGAGGAGGCCGGATGTGCTGGAGTGCGGAGGCGGACGCGGCCGCCGGGGCGGTGGTCGCCGGGCTCGGCACGGTCTGCCTGCTGCGGGTGCGCGATCCGCGGCGGGTGCCGCTGGCCGCACTGCCGCTGCTGCTCGGGGTGCACCAGCTGGTGGAGGCGGCGGTCTGGCTCGGCGAGGACGGCCGGATCGGGCCCGGACCGGCCCTGGCCGCCCGCACGGTGTGGGCCCTGATCGCGCTGCCGCTGCTGCCGCTGCTGGTGCCCTTCGGGGTGTGGTGCGCGGCGGGGCCGGGCCACCCGCGGCGGCGGACGCCGGGCGCGCTCGCCGTGCTGGGCGCGGTGGTCGCCGTCCCGCTCGCGGTGGCGGTGCTGCGCCGCCAGGTGTCGGCCGAAGTCCGCCACCACACGCTGGCGTACGCGGTCGGCGTGCCCGCGGCTCCGCTGCTGACCGCCGGATACCTGCTGGCCACCGTCGGTGCGCTGCTGCTGAGCGGGGACGCCGCGCTGCGGCGGCTCGGCCTCGCCCTGGGCGCGGGCGCGGTGGTGTGCGCCCTGGTGTGGCGCCTCGCCTTCGCCTCGACCTGGTGCGCGCTGGCCGCCGTCGCGGCCGTCCTGCTGCTGGGCTGGGCGGGCGGAACGGGCCCGCCGGTGCCGGCCGGTGCGGCGGGCCGCGGTCCGGGCGGGGATGAGTGACGGCCTATCATCTCCCCATGGCCGAACCGCTGCGCATCGTCACCCGTTCGTCACCGATGGCCCTCGCCCAGGTCGAGCGCGTCCGCGCCGAACTCGCCGTGCTGCACCCGGGGGTCCGGACGGAGGTCGTGCCGGTCACCACCTCCGGCGACCGCTGGACGGGCGACCTGGCCGCGCTCGGCGGCAAGGGCGCCTTCACCAAGGAGGTCGACGCCGCGCTGCTGGCCGGCGAGGCGGACCTGGCGGTGCACTGCCTGAAGGACGTCCCGGCCGACCGGCCGCTGCCGGCGGGCACGGTGTTCGCCGCGCACCTGGCGCGCGACGACATCCGCGACGCCCTGGTGCACCCGGGCGGACTGACGCTGGACGAGCTCCCGGCCGGCACCCGGATCGGCACCTCCTCGGTGCGCCGGGTCGCCCAGCTGGCCGCCTCGCACCCGCACCTGGTGTGCGTGCCGATGCGCGGCAACGCCAACAGCCGGCTGGCGAAGCTGGACGCCGGTGAGGCGGACGCGCTGCTGCTGGCCGTCTCTGGCCTGGAGCGGATCGGCCTCGCCGACCGGATCAGCGAGGTGCTGGACGTGGCGGCGATGTGCCCGCCGATCGGCGCCGGCATCCTCGTCCTGCAGTGCCGCGAGGACGACACCGCCACGGTCGACACCGTGACCGGTCTCAACGACCCGCGGACGTGGCGCGAGGCGGCCGCGGAGCGGATGTTCCTGCACGTGCTGCAGGGCCACTGCAACGCGCCGATCGCCGGCTACGCGCGGGCCGAGGACGACGGGCGGCTCTCCATGCGCGGCCGGGTGTTCTCGCCGGACGGCAAGCGGGTGCTGGACGCCCACGAGTGGGCCGGCGCACTCGGCCCGGAGGACCTCGGCACCTCGACCGCCCTCGCCCTGAAGCGGCAGGGCGCCCAGGAGCTCATCGACGGCATCGCGCACTGAGCGCGCGGCCGCCGCGTCCCGATCGTTGACAGTGCCACGACGGACTCCTAGCGTGGCGCAGTCGATTACCCGCGAGTAGGGACTGTTGATGGCCGCGCCGCGCCCGTACGACCTCGTCCTGTTCGGTGCCACCGGGTTCACCGGCGGGCTCACCGCCGAGTACCTGGCCCGGGCCGCGCCCCGGGACTGCCGCTGGGCGCTCGCCGGGCGGGACGAGCGCAGGCTCGCCGCCGTCCGGACGCGACTGGCGGAGGTCGATCCGCGCTGCGCGGACCTCCCGCTGCTGGTCGCGGATGCCGCGGACCGCGCGGCGCTGCGCGAGGTGGCCGCCTCCGCCCGGGTGGTGGTCTCCACGGTCGGCCCGTACCTGCGGTACGGCGAGCCGCTGGTGGCGGCCTGCGCCGAGCACGGCACGGACTACGTGGACCTCACCGGCGAGCCGGAGTTCGTCGACCGGATGTACCTGCGGCACCACGAGCGGGCGGTGGCCAGCGGGGCGCGGCTGGTGCACGCCTGCGGCTTCGACTCGGTGCCGCACGACCTCGGTGTGCTGTTCACCGTCGAGGAGCTGCTGCGCCGCGGCGGCCCGGCGGCCCGGCTCTCGGTGGAGGGCTTCGTCCGCGCCGGCGGCACCATCTCCGGCGGCACCTTCGCCTCGGCGATGACGGCCTTCTCCCGGCCGCGGGCGATGGCGCGGGCCGCCCGGGCGCGCCGCGCGGTCGAGCCGCGGCCGAAGGGACGGCTGGTGCGCACGCCGGTCGGCCGGCCGCACCGGTCGCGGGCCGCGCGGGCCTGGGCGGTGCCGATGCCCGCGATCGACCCGCAGGTGGTGGCCCGCTCGGCCGCCGCGCTGGACGAGTACGGCCCGGACTTCGGCTACGCGCACTACGCGGCGGTGCGGCGGCTGCCGATCGCCCTCGGCGGGGTCGCCGCGGTGGCGGCGGTCGCCGTGGCCGCCCAGCTGCCGGTGCTGCGCCGGGCGCTGGGTCGGCTGCGCGGCCCGGGCGAGGGGCCGAGCGCGGAGCAGCGGGCGCGGTCCTGGTTCGCCGTCCGGTTCGTGGCGCGCGCGGAGGGCGGCCGGACGGTCTTCACCGAGGTGTCGGGCGGCGACCCGGGCTACCAGGAGACGGCGAAGATGCTCGCCGAGTCGGCGCTCTGCCTGGCGTACGACGACCTGCCGCCGGTGGCGGGGCAGCTGACCACGGCGGTGGCGATGGGCCGGCCGCTGATCGACCGGCTGGTCGCCGCGGGCATCTCCTTCCGGGTGCTGGACGGGCCGCCGACGAGCGCCCCGGGCCGCTGAGCGACCGCACGGCCCGCCCCCGCTCCGTGCTGCCGGAGCGGGGGCGGGTCGGCGGATCCGTCCGTCAGGCGCGGCCGAAACAGCGCTCCAGCTCGCCGAGCTCGTAGAAGTGGCTGCCCTTGGCGACGGGCTTGCAGAACGCCGGGAAGGCGGTCTCCTTCTCGTTGTAGAACATCCGGACGAGGTGGCTCGGGGCGCCCCCGGCCGTGGTGCCCGCGTACAGGTCCCACTGGATGTTGGCGGCCATCGGCGAGACCTCGGCGCCCCGCCAGGGGTTGTTCCGGTAGCTGTAGGGCTCGTCGGCCTCGGCGGGCTCGGTGCTGCCGGGCAGGCCGAGCAGGACGGCGAGCGGCTCGATCTCCTCGGCGTGGGTGAAGCGCAGCACGGCGCCGTTGCGGCCGGTGCCGGCGGCCCTGGCCTCGGCCTGCGCGAACAGGTCGGCGAGCAGGACGCCGGCCATCCGATAGGTGACGGTGCGGCCGCTGAAGGCGGGGCCCTTCTGGTAGAACTCCTCGGCGTCGTCGAGGTAGCCGAACCACCGGGCGTCGCGGTCGGCCAGGAACGGGTCGAGGTCGACGTCCGGCGCCTCCACGGCGAGGTCCGGCGCGGCGCTGTACAGGGCGTACAGCGAGCGGGCGAAGGCGATCTGCCGGTCGGCGGTCAACGTGGCGGCGAAGTCGGCGCGGAAGAGGCGGCCGACGGTGTGCCGGGCGGCCTCGGCGGTGCGCGGCATGCCGTCGACGGCCGCGAGCACGGCGGCGAGGTCCTGGTCCTTCGCCAGGTACGCCTGGTAGTCGGCGTTCTGCGGCTGCTTGTGGAAGTAGAGCAGGTCCTTGTCGGTGACGGGTGCTCCGATCAGGCCGGCCAGTTCGGGCCGGCCGGCCGTCAGGCCCGCGGTGAAGGCGTTGGCGCTGGCGGTCGCGCGGGCCACTCCGGAGGTCTCCACCACGATCGGCTCGCCCGTGGCGGCGATGGTGTCGAACAGCCCGGGCAGCCGCTGCTCCAGCCGCAGGGCGGTCTGCCGGTGCTCCTGCACGCCCAGGCCGGACAGGTTGCCGTAGCCGATCCCGGCGGCGGCGGCCAGCAGCGACCGGACCTGCGGGGTGAGCCTGCGGCCGAGGTCGGTCAGGCCGCCGCGGTCCTGGGCCTCGGCCAGCACCGCGAGCACCGCGTCGCCGTCCTTCCCGTCGGTCATGGCCCGGGAGCCGTGCCGGGCGACGTTCTCGGTGAACACCGCGGTGTAGCCCTCGGGCACCGGCTGGTAGCGGCCCGGCCGCCCCTGCGGGAGGTACGGCGCCTTGGTCCCGTAGGAGTCCCGTTCGGCGCGTGGGCCGCCCGACCGGTCGTGCGCGGAGGCCGTGCCCCCGGTCAGCACCATGGCGGCGGCCAGCGAGGTGGCGGTGACGGCCGTGAACCGGGCGGTGCGCTTCACAACAGACCTTTCGGCAGGGGTACCGGTCCGTCGACCGAGAACCTCCGTACTCTCGCGCCCGGGCCGGAACTGCGCCCCACCACGTGGCATGGCCCGGATGATCACCGGGTGAACGCCGGCCGACCGCCCTCCCTCACCATGACCCGCCACCCGTCGGCGCGCCAACGAGCGGCGCGCGGTGGTCCCGCGGGCCGGTCACTGGCTGACGGTGAACACCGCGCCCCGCCCGTCGGCGGCGGCGCGTGCGAAGAAGGCGCGCAGTTCGCCGAACCAGTGGCGGGTGTAGCCGAAGTCCTCCTCGTCGCGGGCACCGTCGTAGTCCTCCGGGTCGAGCGCGAAGAAGCGCTCGCGCAGCCGGGACTCGTCGATCCCGGCGAGGGCCGCGGCGATGTCGGCGACCTCCTGCGGGGTGGTGAGGACGACGACGTAGTCGTCGCCGCCGTACAGCGGCAGGCCGCCGAGGACGGCGTGCGAGAGCGGGTAGTCGCCGCCGTCGTACGACAGCGTGCCGTCGGCGAGGCAGCGGTGGATGGCGTCCCACGCCTTGTCGGTCTCGGCGAGGTGGTCGGTGTCCCAGGCCTCCTCGATCCCGGCGACCTCGGCGAGCACCGCCTCGTCGTCCGCGGCGGCGAGCAGCCGTGCGGCCTGCTCCTCGGTCAGCGCGAAGTGCACTCCTCGGCAGCCCATCGATGCTCCCCTCTCCGGCTTCGGCGTCGGTGCGGGACGCTATCGCGGGCCGCCGACAGCAGAGCACGGCCTACCACCGGGTAGGGACCCCGGGGGCCGCGGCGGTGTCCGGGGTGGAAGGATGGGCGGTCCGCCCCCGGTGGCGTACCTCGGTCGACCAGGCCGCCTGCCCATCCTGCGGCGGCCTCCGGTGACGGGACCAGGTCCGCGCCGCGTAACCCTGCGGCCTCGGCGGCGTGAGTGCCATCAGTCTTCCTCCGCTCTTCCCTCCCTCAGGAAGCTCCCTCACCATGCACCAGTCACCCCTGCCCCGGCGCGCCCGCGTGCCCGGGCGCACCCTCGCGGCCGCCGGTGCGGCCGGCCTGCTGCTGTCCGGCTGTGCGAGTGCGGCCTCGCCGGCCGCGGACGGCTCGTCCGACCTGCGCGACCGGGTGCCGAAGGCCGTCCGCAAGGCCGGTGTGCTGCGGATCGGCTCGTACCTCAACTACGCCCCGGTGGACTACAAGGAGGCCGACGGGCGGCCGGCCGGCCTCGACCCGGACCTGGCCGCGGCGATCGGCAAGCTGCTCGGGCTGCGGATCGAGTTCGTCGACATGCCCTTCGACCGGCTGATCCCGGCCGTGCAGTCCGAGGACGTCGACCTGGCGATGTCCGCGGTGATCGACACCACCGACCGGCAGAACGGCATCGACGACGCGGGCCGCACCTCCGGGCCGGGCGTCGACTTCGTGGACTACTTCTTCACCAGCACCTCGATCCTGGTGAAGGCCGGCAATCCGGAGCGGATCAACGGCCTGGACAGCCTGTGCGGGCACGCCGTCGCGGTGCAGAAGGGCACCGTGCAGGCGGAGATCGCGATCCGCCAGGCGGGCGCCTGCAGCCGGTACGACAAGAAGCTGGACGTGCACCAGCTGGCCGACGACGAGCTGGCGCTGGCGGAGGTGGCGGCCGGGACGGCGGTGGCGGACCTCAACGACTACCCGGTGGCCCGGTTCAACACCTCGGCGGTGCGCGGCGGCCGGTTCGAGCTGACGGGCGACCACATCCAGTCCAGCCCGTACGCGATCACGGTGAACAAGGCGGAGCCCGAGCTGCGCACGGCCGTCGCGAAGGCGCTGGACCGGCTGATCCGCAACGGCGAGTACGACCGGATCCTGGAGCGGTGGAACCTGCACACGGGAGCGGTCTCCAGTGCGGTGGTGAACGGCGGCCGCTGAGCACCCGCCGCGGTGCGGGGGCGCCGGGCGGCCCGGCCCGAACCGGCCCGCCCGGCGCCCTCCGGCTGTCCGACGGATCGTCAGTTCCCCTTCTTCCGGCCGGACCGGAGCTTGGCGAGGCCGATCGCCGCGGCCACCGCGATCAGGGCGGCGAGCGCGTGGTCGGTGCCGCCGCCCGAGCCGGATCCGGAGCCGGCGGCCCGGCCGGAGGACGTCTGTGCGCCGCCCGAGGGGGCGGCGGCCGGGCTGCCGGACGGTGCGGGTGCGGCGTCCTGGGTGAGGCGCAGCCGCCAGACGTCGCTGTCGCCGCCCTCGCTGCCGTAGAGGACGGCGGTGCCGTCCGCGGAGAAGGTCACCGACTCGCCCTGGCGCTGGAAGGGCACGTCCAGCGGGCGGAGCTTCTTCGGGGTGCCGTCCCAGGCGTACAGGTCCGAGCCGAAGTAGCCGCGCAGCACCAGTCGGCGGCCGTCCGGCGAGAAGGCGCCGTCGGTCACCCAGGGCACGTCGGCGATCCGCTTGAAGGTGTTGACGCCGGTCGGCGAGAGCGCCTCCGGGCCCTGGTAGAGGCCGCCGCCGGACTGCTTCTTGCTGGCGATGTAGGCGCGGCCGGTGACCGGGTGCACCATCAGCGCCTCGGCGTCGCGCGGGCCGTCCTCGTAGCGGACCTTGTACCGGACGGCGGTGACCGTCTGGTCGTGGAGTTCGGCGGGCTCGGGGAAGGCGTAGATCCACACCTCGGGCCAGGTGCCGTCGAGGTTGTCGCCGATGTCGCCGACGTACAGCCGGCCGTCGGGGCCGAGCGAGATCGCCTCCACGTCGCGCGGCTCGATGCCGCGCAGGGTGACGGTCGCGACGGTGCGGCCCTCGCCGTCGACGGCGTAGACGTACGGGCCGTCGTCGCTGTCGTTGTGCGTCCAGTACACGCCGGGGTGGGCCCGGCTCGCGGCGAGGCCGCTGGACTCGGTGATCCGCTTGTCGTGGACGGTGAAGAGGCGCTCCGGCCGCTCGTCGGCGGCGGCCGGCAGCGCGGCCGGGCCCAGCAGGATCAGCAGTGCCCCGGCGGCGGCCGCACCGCTGCGCGTCCGTCGCCGGCCCCTCGTCGCTCGCTCCACCGGGCGATCATCGCACGGCGGCCCGACCGGTCGGCGCGGAACGGTCGGGTACGTCCCGACGCGGGCGGGCGGCCGGCGGACGGGCGCCGACCAGGGCGACCGCGGCCGCCCCGGACCGGCAGCCGGCGCGGGCCGCCTCCACCGGGTCCGCGCCGGCCAGCCGGGCGGCCAGCAGCCCGCCGGTGAAGGCGTCGCCGGCGCCGGTGGAGTCGATCGCGGCGACGCCGGGCACCCCGGGCACCCGGGCCAGCACCCGGCCGCCCGCGGCCACCAGCGCCCCCTGGGCGCCGAGCTTGACCACGGCCTCGCCGTGCAGCGCGCTGAGCCGTTCGGCGGCGGTGACCGGGTCACCGGTGCCGGCCAGCAGGTGGGCCTCGGCCCGGTTGGGCAGCAGCAGGCCGATGCCGCCGAAGGCCTCGCGGACGGCGGCCGGGCCGCTGCGCTGCAGGAAGCCGGTGGAGGCCGGGTCGGCGCTGACCGGCAGTCCGGCGGCGCGGGCGGCGGGCACCGCGAGGGCGGCCAGGGCGCGGCCGGGTCCGGAGAGCAGTTGGTAGCCGGAGAGGTGCAGCCGGGCGGCGCCGTCCAGGAGGTCGTCCGACCAGTCCTCGGGGCCGAGGCGGACGGCGGCGCCGCCGTCGGTGACGAGGGTCCGTTCGGCGCGCCCGTCGACCAGGCTGATCACCACGGCGGTGGGCGCCTGCGGGTCGACGGCGAGGTGGGCGGTGACGCCGGCGGCGGCGAGTTCGGCCCGGTGCCAGTCGGCGGAGTCGGCGCCGGCCCGGGCGAGCAGCCGCACCCGCGCTCCGCCGGCGGCGGCCCAGGCGGCCGCGTTCGCCCCGGCGCCGCCCGGCCGGACGGCGATCCGGGCGGCCGTGTCGGTGTGCGGGGCGAGCGGGCCCTCGTGCAGGGCGACCACGTCGGTGACGACCTCGCCGACGACGAGCAGCGCGCCCGCGGTCATCCCCGCCGCCCCGCCTGCTCGGCGGCCCGGGCGACGGCGATGCCGGCGGCCAGCCGGACGTTGCCGCGCACCGCCGCGAGGTTGGCCTCCAGCGAGGCGCCGCCGGTGTGCTCGGTGAGGTGGGCGAGCAGGAACGGGGTGATGGCCTGTCCGGTGACCCCGGCGGCCCGGGCGGCGGCCAGGGCCTCGCCGAGCACCCGGTCGTGCAGCTCCGGGTCGAGCTGCTCGGCGGCCGGGACGGGGTTGGCGACCACCAGGGCGGACTCCGCGCCGCCGAGCTCGTCCTGGGCCCGCATCACCGCGGCCACCTGGGCCGGGTCGTCGAGCGTCCAGTCCAGCGGCAGGCCGGAGCCGGTGAGGTAGAAGCCGGGGAACTCGGCGGTGCGGTAGCCGAGGACGGCGACGCCGAGGGTCTCCAGCCGCTCCAGGGTGGCCGGTACGTCGAGGATCGACTTCACACCGGCGCAGACCACGGTGATCCGGGTGCGGGCGAGCAGCCCGAGGTCGGCGGACTCGTCCTGGTTGGTGGTCCAGTCGCGGTGGACGCCGCCGAGGCCGCCGGTGGCGAACACCCGGATGCCGGCCCGGGCGGCGAGGAAGGCCGTGCCGGAGACGGTGGTCGCGCCGCTGGCGCCGGTGGCGACGGCGGGAGCGAGCTCGCGGAAGCCCAGCTTGCGCAGCGACCCGTCGGTGGCGATCCGTTCCAGCGCGTCCTTGTCGAGGCCGATGTGCGGGACGCCGTCGAGGACGGCGATCGTCGCGGGGACGGCGCCGCCGGCCCGGACGAGGTCCTCGAGTTCGACGGCGACCGCGAGGTTGCGGGGGCGCGGCAGGCCGTGGGCGATGATCGTCGACTCCAGGGCGACCACGGGGGTGCCGGCGGCGAGGGCGGTGGCCACCTCGTCGGAGAGTCGCAGCGGGGCGGAGGGCGAGGGTCGGTCCATCCCCGTTTCCTGGCGCCGGTGCGCCGGGTTCAAACCTCGTCCGCTCGGTGGACCGGTCGACACACCTCCGCATTATTCGTACAGATGTTCCCATAGGGCGTAGGCCGGCCGCATGCCCCACCTCCAGGGTTCGCCGTTCGACGACGTCGAGGAGATCGGCACCGGCCCGCTGGACGGTGTCCGCCGGACGGTACTGGGCGACGGCGCCCGGATCGACGAACAGCCGGGCCGGTTGCGCGGCGCCGGCGTGCTGTTCGAACGGCTCGCCGCCGAGGTCTCCTGGCAGGCCGAACGCCGGACCATGGACGAACGGGTGGTCGACGTCCCCCGACTGCTCGCCTTCTACGGCGAGGACGACTTCGCCGCCGGGCCGGACGCCCTGCCGCACCCGGTGCCGGCCGCCGCCCGCACCGCGCTCGGCGCCCACTACGCCGACGAACTCGGCGAGCCCTTCGCCACCGCCGGCCTGTGCCACTACCGCGACGGCCGGGACGGCGTCGCCCGGCACGGCGACCGGCTCGGCCGCGGCGACCGCCGGGACACCACGATCGCCATCGTCCCGGTCGGCGAGCCGCGCCCGCCGCTGCTGCGCCCGTGCGGCGGCGGCCCGACCGTCCGGCGGCTGCCCGGCCACGGCGACCTGCTGGTCATGGGCGGCAGCTGCCGGCGCACCCGGGAGCACGCCGCGCCCAGGACCACCCACCCGGTGGGGCCGCGGATCAGCATCCAGTACCGGCCGCACGGGGTCCGCTGACACCGGGCGCACCCCGACGGGTACGGTGCTGCGACCCCCGACTCCCCAGGAGGGCCGTGTGCCGCCCCAGCTGCCGTTCTTCGTCTACGGGACGCTCCGTCCCGGCCACCGCAACCACCAGCGCCACCTGGCCGGGCGCTGCACCGAGGTGCGCGGCGCCGTCCTCGACGGCGCCGCCCTGCACCACGGCCCGGGCTACCCGTACGTGGTGCCCTGCCCGGGGCAGCGGGTCCGCGGCGAGCTGGTGAGCGTGCCGCCGACGCTGTACCCGCGGGTGCTCGCCGACCTGGACCGGCTGGAGGACTGCACGCCCGACGGCCTCGGCGAGTACGTGCGCGAGCGCCTCGCCGTCCGGCTCGCCGACGGCACCGAGACCGACGCCTGGGTCTACCTCGCCGGCCCCCGGGTCGCCGCCGCGCTGCTCTCCGCCCCCGCCCCCGTCGCCTCCGGCGACTGGACGGACGCCTGATGCCCCCAGGGGCGCGTGGGGGCACCTCCCGGCCCCGGACATGACGATCCCCGGCGGTCGGTGCGTCGTTCGCGTGCGTGGACCGTCGTCTCCTGCACGTGTCGCCCACCGACCCGCCGGGGGTCTCGCCAGAGCCTGGATCAGGGTCACTCGGACGGCCGTCGGACGTCTCCGTCGGCGGTGCGGCTCTGTCCGGTATTCCGGTGTATTCACCAGTTTCCTCCGTATTCACCCCAGGTCAAGGGCGTCCAGCGAACTCCCAGGAATCCCCCCGGTCGAAAGGTCAAGGGGCGGCAAAGTCCGATTCCGTTGACGCCGCATCAGCTGCGCCCGGACGACCGCGGGCCGGGCTGCCCGCAACGGTGCGGAGCGGCGGCCGAAGGGGGGCGGCGTGCCGGACGAACACGCCGCCGGGGCGGCGCCTGGTCGCCGCCGACCCGCACGGATCGTGGTTCGCCACGCCCGAATGGGTGCTCTCCTGGTGGGAGACGCTCGGGGCGGACGGCCCGGCGGCGGACCGGGCCGAGGTCGCCGTCCGGCGCGGCCCGGAGGGCGGCGTCGAGGCCGTCCTCCCGCTGCTGCGCACCCGGCTCCGCCTCCACCCGCGGCTGCCGTTCACCGCCCGCTGCCTCACCCTGCTCGGCTCCGGCCCGGGCGCGGCCGACCACTGCGGGCCGGCGGCGACGGCCCCGCCTTCTGCCTCGCCGAGCACGACGGCCGCACCGTCGGCGCGCTGTACGGCTTCCGTTGGAACGGATCCTTCGTCTATTACCAGATCGGCAGGGACGTGGGCTGGGCGCCGCTGCGGCTGGGCACCGTGCTGATCTCCGAGGCCGTCCGCGCCTGCGCCGAGCAGGGCCTGCACACCTTCGACTTCCTGCGCGGCACCGAGCCCTACAAGTACCGGTTCGGCGCGGTGGACCGCCACGACACCACCCTGCTGCTGCCGCACGGCCCCACCGGCCCCCTGCTCGCCCTCAAGCACCGCCTCAAGGGTTGCGGCGGGCGGCCCGCGGGGCCGGCGGGAAACGCGGAATCGGTGCCGCGTTCGCGGGCAGCCGGTAGCCCGGATCGACCGGGGTAGAATCCCGGAAAGGCGTGACGTGCACATCCGTCCCGGGGGGATTTTCGGGATCCGCGACGACCGCTCCCGGGCCCGGGAGTCGGCCGGGTCTCCGGCGTTCTCGAATTCAACCGTCCGAATGTGGCGCAAGCCACAGCTGCGGGCGCGGGCGAGGGGCCGGTGCGCCGGAACATCGGACCGAGACCGGAGAAATACCCAGATGCCGCCCGAGGAATCCGCCGCCCGCCGTGCCGAGGCCCTGCCCGGACTGAACGTGCTGCTGCGCAGCTGGCGCAGCAGGGCCGGCACCAGACTCGGGCTCGGCAAGCCCCTGCCGCAGGTCGACGTGGCGGGGCGGGTCGGCATGAGCGAGCGCTGGTACCGGGATCTGGAGCGCGGCACCCTGCCGCGCCTGGACCCCCGGGTGCTGGCCGGCCTGGCGGACGTGCTCGTCCTGGACGCCGACGAGCGCGCCACGCTCTACCTGTACGCCCTCGGCGGCACCCCGTACGTCGCCCCGCCCGTCCCGGGCCGGGCTCCCGACCTGCACGCGCTGCAGGAGCTGCTGGACCGTCAGATGCCCAGGCCCGCCTACCTGACCGACAGCTCGTGGAACGTCATCGGCCACAACCGGGCGATGGCCGAGTGGTTCCCCTGGGTCCTCGCCCCGGACGCCAACCTGATCCGCTGGGGGCTGACGTCCGACGAAGCGCGCGAGCAGATGCTCGACTGGCCGCAGCACGCCCGGATGTACCTGGCCATGGTCCGCTTCGCGATGGCGCAGCACCCGGACGACCCCGGGCTGGCCGCCCTGCTCACGGACGTCCTGCGGGACCCGACGTGCCGCCGGTTCTGGCAGGAGCGGACGTGCGTGGTCGCCAACCGGGACGGCCACCTCTTCCGGCTGCGGCTGCCGCACGTGTCCCCCGATGTGATCGATGCGGTGACCCAGGTCCTGATTCCGGCGGGGCACCAGGGCCTGCGTTTCGTCGTCGTCAACTGAATACAGGGGGATCCGGGCAGGATTCAACGGGCGGCGACCGGCAAATATTTTCCGGTTCGCCGCCCTGTGTGCTTTTGTCCGGATCGGCGAATCGGCAAATAATTGCCGGTTGACAGTGCGAGCAACGCGTTGGAAGTCTTTTCGACCGCCGGGTCGGACACGATCCGACCCGGCGAGTTCCATTCGAAGAACCCGGAGAACGTGGTGCACGCATTCAGCTCGGCCAGGCGGAAGAATTCGGCGGCGGAGGGCATTTCGCAGGACGACGGCGTCCACCGCGTCGAGCGGGTCGGCGTGGTCGGCTCGGGCGCGATGGGCTCCGGCATCGCCGAGGTGTGCGCCGTCGCCGGGGTGGACGTCAGGGTGGCGGTCTCCCGTGAGTCCTCGCTGCGATCCGCACCGGCGCGGATCGCCGCCGCGCTGGACCGGCGGGTCGCCAAGGAGAGGCTGACCGCCGAGGAGCGGGACGCGGCGACGGCCCGGATCTCCTTCACCACGGACCTCGGCGACCTCGCCGACCGGCAGCTGGTGGTCGAGGCGGTTCCCGAGGACGAGGCGCTCAAGACCGAGCTGTTCCGCACCCTCGACAAGGTGGTGGAGGACGACGCCGTGCTCGCCTCCACCACCTCGGCGATCACCATCACCCGGCTGGCCCGGGCCACCACCCGCCCGCAGCGCGTCATCGGTGTCCACTTCTTCAACCCCGTCGCGGCGATGCCGCTGGTCGAGGTGGTACCCACGCTGCTCACCGACGACGCGGTCCGGCGGCGGGTCGAGGCCTTCCTGACCGACCGGTTGGGCAAGGTGTCGATCCCGTCCGGCGACCGCAGCGGGTTCGTGGTGAACGCCCTGCTCGTTCCGTACCTGGTCGCGGCCGTCCGGATGGTCGAGTCCGGATTCGCCTCCGCCGAGGACGTCGACCAGGGCATGCAGCTGGGCTGCGGCCACCCGATGGGTCCGCTCCGCCTGTGCGACATGGTCGGCCTCGACGTGGTCGCGGCCGCCGCCGACGCCCTCTACCGCGAGTTCCGCGAGCCGTTGTACGCCCCGTCCCCGCTGCTGTCGCGCATGGTCGAGTCCGGCCTGCTCGGGCGCAAGGCGGGCCGGGGCTTCTACGAGTACGCCTGAGCCCGCCGCCGGAGGCCTCCGGGCCTCCTACCGGTCCTGCCCCGGCCGCCCCTTCCCCCCGTCACCTCCCCACGGAGCACCACCATGCACGCGTTCATGAACATCAAGAAGTCGGCGAGGATCAGCCACGACTTCTGGGAGACCACCACCGAGGCCGGCATGTTCGACATCGTCGCCGCCGGTCTGGGTGACGGCCGGCACCGGTCGCTCGCCGACGGCCACGAGTTCGTCAACATGTCCTCGTACTCCTACCTGGGCCTCGACACCCACCCGAAGCTCGTCCGCGCCGCGGCCGACGCGGTGCTCGCCGAGGGCTCGCTCAACACCTCGACCTCCCGGATGCGCATCCGCTTCGCCGCCCTCAGGGACGCCGAGGACGCGCTGTCCGAGCTGTTCGACGTGGAGGCCGTCACGGTGGCCTCCTGCGCGGCCGCCGCCTGGGCCGCCCTGCCGCTGCTCGCCTCCGGGCTGCTCACCGGCGGGACGCCGCCGCTGATGGTGTTCGACAAGAACGCCCACTTCTGCCTCAACGCGATGAAGGCCAACGTCGCCGACGAGACGCAGGTCGTCACCGTCGCCCACGACGACCTGGACGCGCTGGAGGACCTCTGCCGCAAGCACCCCCGGGTCGCGTACGTCGCCGACGGCGTCTACAGCACGGGCGGCAGGGCGCCGGTCGCGGACCTGTTGCGGCTGCAGGAGAAGTACGGCCTGTTCCTGTTCTTCGACGAGGCCCACGGCATCTCCACGGTCGGGGCCAACGGCCGCGGCGTCGTGCTGGAGACGATGGGCGCGATCAACGACCGGACGCTGATCATCACCTCGCTGAACAAGGGCTTCGGCGCCTCCGGCGGCGCGATCTTCCTGGGCCCCCGGGGCTCGCGGGAGCGCCGCGACGTCGCGCTGCGCAACGGCGGGCCGCTGATGTGGTCCCAGCGGATCAACACGGCCGGCCTGGGCGCCGTGATGGCCTCGGCCGAGCTGCACCGCTCCGACGAACTCGGCCTGCTGCAGAAGCGGTTGCAGCAGAACGTCGACCTGTTCGACAGCCTGCTGCCGACGGCGCGGGCCGGTGACGGGCTGCCCATCCGGTTCGTCGACATCGGCTCCGAGGACGCCACCGTGGCCCTCGGCCGGGCCCTCCTGGAGCAGGGCTACTACGCCTCGCCGATCTTCTTCCCGGTGATCGCCCGCGGCAAGGCCGGCCTGCGGCTGATGCTGCGCGCCAACATGAGTACGGCGGAGATCGAGGACTTCTGCCACCGGCTCCGGCAGCTGCGGGCGAGCCATGTCTGACGGGTCGCCGCGGGCGGTGCTCCGGGCGCAGCCGCCCGCGGCGGCGGCGCCCCGGCCTGAGCGGCGCACCCTGCTGGTGGCGTGCGTGCTGGTGTTCACGGCCCAGATGGCCACCACCGTCTACCTGCCGTCGCTGCCGGCCGTCGAGCGGGCCCTGGGCGTCTCGCGCAGCCTCGCCGCGCTGTCCGTGTCGCTGTTCGTGGTCGGCGCGGCAGCCCCCGTGGTGCTCTGGGGGCGGGCCGCCGACCGGTACGGCCGGCGGGCGGCGGTGCTCGCCTCGCTGGCCCTCTTCACCGGCTCCAGTGCGCTGCTCGCGGCCGCCGGCTCGGTCACCGCGCTGCTGGTGCTGCGCGCAGTGCAGGGCGTCGGTGCGGGTGGCGCCGCCATCATCGCCCGGATCTTCGTCCGGGACCTCGGCGGCGGCGACGCGCTCGCCCGCCGGCTGTCGGTGCTGTCCGTCGCGTTCGTCTCGGCGCTCGGCGGCGGCCAGTTCCTGGGCGGCCTGATCGGCCGGTACGCGGACTGGCGGGCCGGTTTCGCCGTCCTGGCCGCCGTCGGTGCGGCGGGTGCGGTCGGTGTGCTCACGCTCCCGCTGGAGCCGGGCCGCGGCCGGCAGGAGCAGGCCGGCATGGTCCGGATCTACCTGGGCATCCTGGGTGTCCGGCAGTTCCTGCTGCCCACCGTCGCGGGCGGTCTCGGGTTCGCCACCATCGTCCTGCTCCAGGAGGTGGCGCCCTTCGTGACCCAGCAGCACTTCGGCCTGACCGCCGGCGAGTACGGCGACCTGGGGCTGCTGTTCGGCCTGGCGTACCTGGCCGGGGCGCTGCTGGTGAACCGGCTGGTCGCCACGGTGGGATCGTCCTGGCTGATGCGCCTGGGCGCCCTGGTGATGACCGGCTCGGGGCTGCTGACGGTCGCGCTCTGGCTGGTGCCGGGGCTCGGGACGACGGCGGCGCTGGTGGTGTTCGTGGCGCTCTACTGCGCCACCACCTTCGGCCAGGCGGCGCTGTTCCCCAGCAGCATGGCGGTCGCGGTGAGCGCCGTGACCGAGCACGGCGCCTACGCGGTGGCCCTGTGCGGCTTCCTCGCGCAGTCCATCGCCGGGGTCGCCGCCACCGCCGCCGTCCTGCTGCACGCGGACCTCGCCTGGTCGGCCGTCGCGACCGGCCTCAGCGCCGCGGCCCTGCTGCTGGTCGGCCGGCGCGGCCCGCGCCCCGCACACCCACGTACCTGATCCCCGCCCACCCCGGCCGCAAGCCCCCGTACTCCACAGCGATCAGCAAGGTCCCATGACGACACTCCGTTCCCACATCGACACCACGTCGGAGACGTTCCGCCGCAACGCCGCGGCCTTCGACGACAAGCGCCGCATCATCGCGCAGGCCCGGGCCGCCGCGCTGGCCGGCGGCGACGCGAAGGCCCACCGCCGGCACGCCGAACGCGGCAAGCTCACCGCCCGCGAGCGCGTGATGCGCCTGCTGGACCCCGGGACCCCGTTCCTGGAGGTCGGGCAGCTGGTCGCGCACGACGTGTACGACGAACCCGTCCCGTCCGCCGCCCTGGTCACCGGGGTCGGCACGGTCGGCGGCCGGCCGACGATGGTCTTCGCCAACGACGCGACCGTCAAGGGCGGGACGTACTTCCCGCTGACCGTGCAGAAGCACCTGCGGGCCCAGAAGGTGGCCCGGCAGAACGGCCTGCCCTGCATCTACCTGGTCGACTCCGGCGGCATCTACCTGCCGCTCCAGGAGGACCTCTTCCCCGACGAGTACCACCTGGGCCGGATGTTCCGGAACATCGCCGAGATGTCCGCCCTCGGACTGCCGCAGATCGCCGCGGTGATGGGGTCGTGCACGGCGGGCGGGGCCTACATCCCGGCCATGTGCGACGAGGCGGTGATCGTCCGGGGCAACGGCACGATCTTCCTCGGCGGGCCGCAGCTGGTGCGCGCGGCGACCGGCGAGGTCGTCGATGCGGAGACGCTCGGCGGCGCCGACCTGCACACCCGGGTGACCGGGGTCGCGGACCACATCGCCGAGAACGACGAGCACGCGCTGGAACTCGTCCGGGAGATCGCCGTCCGCAACAGCCGCAGGGCCGTGTCGGGGCCGCCGCGCGAGCCGCGCCCGCCGCTGTACGACCCGGCCGAACTGCCCGGCATCGTCAGCGCCGGCCTGCGCGAGCACATCCCGGCCCGCGAGGTGCTGGCCCGGCTGCTCGACGGCAGCGAGTTCACCGAGTACCGCAGCCGCTACGGGCCGACGATCGTCTGCGGCACCGGACACGTCGGCGGCTACCCCGTCGGTGTGGTCGTCAACGACGGCGTGCTGTTCCCCGAGAGCGCCCAGAAGGCCGCCAACTTCATCGAGTTGTGCGTCCAGCGGGACCTCCCGCTGCTGTTCCTGCACAACATCAACGGCTTCATGGTGGGCGCCGAGTACGAGGCGGCCGGCATCGCCAAGCACGGCGCCAAGCTGGTCAACGCGGTCTCCTGCGCGAGGGTGCCGAAGTTCAGCCTGGTGATCGGCGGCAGCTTCGGCGCCGGCAACTTCGCCATGTGCGGCCGCTCGATGGGCCCGCGGATGATGGCGATGTGGCCGAGCGCCAAGTCGACGGCGGTGGGCGGGGAGCAGACCGCGACCGTGATGGCGCTGATCCGCGGCGACCAGCTCGCCAAGGAGGGCCGGACCCTCTCCGCCGAGGAGGAGGAGTCCATCAAGCGGCCGATCATCGACACCTACGAGCGCCAGTCGCACCCGCTGTACTACGCGGCCCGGATGTGGGTGGACGCCGTGGTGGACCCGACCGACACCCGCGAGTGGCTGACGCTGTGCCTGGCGATGGCCGCCGACGGTCCCCAGCAGGAGACGCGCTTCGGCGTGTTCAGGATGTGATGACGATGCTGAAACGAGTTCTGATCGCCAACCGCGGCGAGATCGCCCGCCGGATCGCCCGGACCTGCCGCCGCCTCGACGTGGAGTACGTCGCCGTCCACTCCGACGCCGACCGCTCGGCCGCCCACCTGGAGGGCGCGGTCGACACCGTCCGGCTCGGCCCCGGCCCCGCCGCCGACAGCTACCTGCGGATCGAGGCGCTGGTCGACGCGGCGCTGCGCACCGGCTGCGACTCCGTGCACCCCGGCTACGGGTTCCTCTCCGAGAGCCCGGCGTTCGCGGCGGCCGTCGCCGGGGCGGGCCTGGTCCTGATCGGTCCGGACGCCCGGATGATCGCCGCCATGGGCGACAAGGCCACCGCCCGCGAGCTGATGGCCGCCGCCGGGGTGCCCGTGCTGCCGGGCTCCGAGCACGCCACCGAGTCGCCGGAGCAACTGGCCGCCGACGCCGGGCGGATCGGTTACCCGGTGATCCTCAAGCCGGTCGCCGGCGGCGGGGGCAAGGGCATGCAGGTGGTCGACCACCCCGACCGGCTGGCCGAGGCGGTGGCCGCGGCCGTCCGGCTCGGCCGCAGCAGCTTCGGCGACGGCCGGCTGCTCGCCGAGCGCTACGTGCCGCGTCCGCGCCACATCGAGGTGCAGGTCTTCGGGGACGCCCACGGTTCGGTGGTGCACCTCTTCGAGCGGGAGTGCTCCCTGCAGCGCCGCCACCAGAAGATCGTCGAGGAGGCGCCGGCGGCGGGCCTGCCGGCCGGGGTCCGCGCGGCGATGCTGGACGCGGCGGTGCGCGGCGCCGGGGCGCTCGGCTACGTGAACGCCGGGACGTTCGAGTTCATCCTCGACGCCGACGACCGGTTCTACTTCCTGGAGGCCAACACCCGGCTCCAGGTCGAACACCCCGTCACCGAGGAGATCACCGGCGTCGACCTGGTGGAGTGGCAGCTGCGGGTCGCCGCCGGGGAGCGCCTGCCGCTCGCCCAGCACGAGATCACCGCCACCGGCCACGCGATCGAGTGCCGCGTCTACGCCGAGGACCCGGACGAGGCCTTCCGGCCCGCGCCCGGCCGGGCGGAGCGCGTCGAGTGGCCGACCGGCGTCCGGGTCGAGGCCGCCTTCGACCGGGCCGGCGAGGTCTCCGCCTTCTACGATCCGATGATCGCCAAGCTGGTGGCGCACGGACCGGACCGGGTGGCGGCGCTGCGCACCCTCACGGACGCGCTGCGGGCCACCGCCGTCGTCGGCCTGACGACCAATCTGGGCTTCCTCGGTGACCTGCTGCGCGACCGGCGGGTGGTCGCCGGGCGCCTCGACACCCACCTGGTCGACGGGTTCGTCGCGGAGGCCGGCCGGGTCGAGCGCGCCTGGCGGGCCGCCGCGTGCGCCGCGGCCATGGAGGTGCCGGCCCTGCCCGGCGGTCCGGCCTCCCCGTGGCACGGCACCGCCGGCGCGCTCGACCGGGGCGCGCTGGACCCGGCCGCGCCGCTCGGCCGGGTGGTGACCCGCGACGCCGGGCGGGAGTGGGAGGCCAGGCTCACCGAGGTCGGGCCCGGACGGGTCCGCGGCACGGTGGACGGACGGTCCTTCGAGCTGACCGTCGCTCACCGGGACGGGCTGTACCGGGGCACGCTCGGCGACCGCGCGTGGTCGGGCGTCCGCACGCCCACCGGCTTCGAGATCACCGTCGACGGGTACCGCACCGCCCTCGACGTCCCGACCTTCGCCCGGGGCGACGCGGACGCCGTCGGCAACGAGGTGCGGTCGACCATGCCGGGGGTGGTCGTCGGCCTGCCGTGCGCGGTCGGGGACCGGGTCGAGGAAGGAGCCGTCCTGGTCGTCGTCGAGGCGATGAAGATGGAGAACCGCATCCTCGCGCCCTTCTCCGGCGTGGTGGCCGAGGTCAGGTGCACCCTGAACGGCCTGGTGGCGGCCGACCGGACGCTGGTGGTGCTGGCCGAGGACGCGCAGGACTGACGGGCGGCCGGGCGCGGGCCGCCCGGACCCGCGGGTGGCGGGCCGTACCGGCACGGCCCGCCACCGACGGTCCGTCAGCCGCCCGCCCGCGTCCGGCCCCCTTCGCAAAGGGTCCGTGTCGATCCGGCATGCGGAACGGCCGCGTTCCGCCGCAAGCCGACCCCGCCGAACCCTTGACAGGCACCGGACGGTGCCAGCAAGGTCCTGGGAGCGCTCCCACTAGGTGTTCCGCCGGGCCCGTGGGGCGCCTCCCACCCGATCCGTCAGTGAACGAGGCACCACATGCCAGGTACCAGGCGCCGCACGACCGGCTCCCCCGCCGTGGCCGGATCCGGACGCCGGACGGCCCCCTCCCCCGGGGGCGCCGCCGAGCCCCGCCGCCGCCGACGACTGCTCAGGGCGGCCGCCGCGCTGGGCTGTGCGGCGCTCGCCCTGACCGCGTGCAGCAGCGGCCCGGTCGCCGCACCGCAGTCCGAGTCCCCGTTCGGCGAGACCATCACCCTCGAGGTGGGCACCTTCGGCTCCTTCGGCTACCGCGAGGCCGGGCTGTACGCGGACTACATGGCCAAGCACCCGGAGGTCGTCATCACCGAGGCGGCGACCCAGGACAGCGAGGAGTACTGGGCGGACCTCACCGCGGGGCTCACCGGCCGGGGCGGCAAGCCGCTGGCCGACATCCAGGCCGTGGAGGTCGGCTACATCTCCGAGGCCACCGGCCCGCTCGCCGACAAGCTCGCCGACCTGCAGGCGGCCCCCGGGGTCCACGCCTCGTCCTGGCTGCCGTGGAAGTCGGCCCAGGCGACCACCGCCTCCGGCGCGCTGGTCGGGCTCGGCACCGACACCGGGCCGATGGCCGTCTGCTACCGCAAGGACCTCTTCCAGAAGGCCGGCCTCCCGTCCGACCGCGAGGCGGTGGGCCGGCTGTGGGCCGGCGACTGGTCGAAGTTCGTGGACGTCGGCCGCCGCTACAAGGCGCACGCACCGGCGAGGACCACGTTCACCGACTCGGCCGGCGGCCTGTTCAACGCCGTGCTGTCGAGCCAGCCCGAGCAGTTCTCGAACGCCCGCGGTGAGCTGGTCTACGAGGACAGCCCCGGGGTGAGGAAGGCCTGGGACCTCTCGGTGTCCGCCGCCCGTTCCGGACTCACCAGCGGCCTCAAGCAGTTCGGTCCGGAGTGGAACGAGGCGCTGTACCTCTCCGGCTTCGCGACGATCGTCTGCCCGTCCTGGATGACCGGCGTGATCAGCAAGTACGCGGGCGACCGCGGCGAAGGCCTGTGGGACATCGCGCCCGCGCCGGCCGCCGGCAACTGGGGCGGCGCCTTCCTCACCGTTCCGAAGGCCGGCAAGCACCAGAGGGAGGCCGCCGCACTGGCCGCCTGGCTGACCGCCCCCGAGCAGCAGGCCAAGGTGTTCGCCGCGACCGGCAACCTGCCCTCGGCCACCGCCGCGCTGGAGTCGAAGGCCGTCCAGGACGCCACCAACCCGTACTTCAACAACGCCCCCACCGGCCGGATCTACGCCGACGCGGCCCGCACGGTCCTGCCCGCCCCGATCGGGCGGATGGACGGCGCGGTCAAGGCCGCCATCAGCGACGTCGCCCTGGTGGACGTCGCCCGCAACGGCACCGACCCGAAGAAGGCCTGGAACGCCGTGATGAAGCAGATCACCGAGAAGACCGGCGGCTGACCCGGCCCGGGACGCCCGGAGCCCCCGTGCCGGCGGATGGGAGCGCTCCCGTATGCTGGACACAGCCCGGTTCCGCGCCACCCCCCGCGGCGCGGGACCGGGCTCCCGTGGCTGTTCCGGCCCTCCCCCGCCGGAACGGCGCAGGTTCCCGGCCCGCGGCCACCAGGTGCATGTGGGGCACCTGGTGGCCGCGGGCCGACCCGCTCGGCCCCCGCCGGCCGCCCGGCGTGCCCGCCGCCGCCCGGGCCGCCCGCCGTCCTGCCCGCGCCGGGATCGGGCAGCACCCGTACCGCGGCGGCGTCGTTGGTACCGGTATGAACACGTGCCACCCGTCCGCGCCCGATGCCCCTCCGGCCGCCGTCCCGCCGCAGGCCCTCGCCCTCCCCTTCGCGTACCAGGAGTTCGGATCCGCCGGCGGCCCCGCCGTGCGGCGGTCCGCCGCCGTCCGGGCGCCGCAGCAGACCCAGAGCTGGACGACCAGTGCGGCGGAACAGGCCAGCGACGTGCTGAGCGGCCTGCGGACCGTCGAGGTGCCGATGGCGGCCCTGGAGGCGGCCCTGCTGATCCTCACCGAGCTGGTCGCCCGGCCGCACGAGAGCACCGGGATGCGGGAGGCCGCCCGGGAGATCTGCGGCGTCTTCGCCGGGCTGACCGACCCGGCGCTCTGAGACCCGCGGCCGCCCGAACGTCCCGCCGCCGTCCCGCCGGGCGTCCGGGACGTCCGGGCGGGCCCGGTCTCAGCGCTCGGGGTTCTCCACGACGGCGCGGAGGGCGGCGAGCAGGTGCGGCCGGTCGTCGGGGGCGACCGGGGCGAGCAGCAGCCGGTCGACGATCCGGGCGTGCACCTCCGAGGCGCGGCCGAACGCCACGGCGCCTTCGGGGGTGGCCCCGACCAGGGTGATCCGGCGGTCCGCGGGCGAGGGGGCGCGCCGGACGAGGCCGGCCTGCTCCATGCGGTCGACCAGCCGGGTGGTGCCGCCGCTGGTCAGGGTGAGGCCCTCGGCGAGCTCCCGCTGCGGGACCCCTTCGCCGCGGGCGCGGGCGAGCATCAGCAGCACCTCGAACATGGTGTGGCTGAGCCCGCACTCGGCCCGCATCGCGGCGTCCACGGCCCGGTCGAGGCGGGCCGCGGCGCGCAGCAGCAGGCCGAGCTCGTGGACGGCCGGGCGGTCGGCCGCCGCCGCGAGCTCCGCCGCCGTCCGGTGCTCCCCGGACGGCCGGCCGGCCGCCGCCGGTGCGATCTCCATGGCCGGTGAGTCTACTGATCGTTTCCGGCGCCGTGCCCCGGCGAATCGACTGAGCAGTCAATTGCTGAGCAGTCAGCTATCCGGCTACCCTGGTCCGGCACACCCCGGTCCCGCACCCCGCGCCGCCCGGGCCGACCGCCGGAGAAGGCCGACCGCCGGAGAAGACGGAGAGACCGCCGATGAACCCCGCCTCCGCCCGGCCGGCCCGCACGGTCGCCGCGTCCGCGGCTTCCCCCGCCGGGTCCGCGGCGCCCGGCCCCGGCCGGCGCCTGCGGCTGATCGTGGTGCTCGGCGCGCTCTCCGCCTTCGGGCCGCTCTCGCTCGACATGTACCTCCCGGCCCTCCCCGCCCTCGCCGGGGACCTCGGCGTGCGGGACGCCGACGTGCAGCTCACCCTGACCGCCTGCCTGCTCGGCCTCGCCCTCGGCCAGCTGGTGGCCGGGCCGCTCAGCGACCGCCGGGGCCGGCGCGGCCCGCTGCTGGTCGGCCTGGCCGGCTACGTCGCCGCGTCCGCACTCTGTGCGGTGGCGCCCGACGCCGAGGTCCTGACCGCCGCGCGGCTGCTGCAGGGCCTGGCCGGCGCCGCGGGCATCGTGATCAGCCGGGCGGTCGTCCGCGACCTCTACGACGGCGTCGAGGCGGCCCGCTTCTTCTCGCTGCTGATGCTGGTGAACGGCCTCGCGCCGATCCTCGCCCCCGTGGTGGGCAGTCAGTTGCTGCGCTTCGCCGACTGGCGGGCGGTGTTCGCGGTGCTCGCCGCCGTCGGCGCCGCACTGCTCGCGGCCGCGGCGCTCGCGCTGCCCGAGTCGCTGCCCGCCGAGCGGCGCAGCGGCGGCGGCCTGCCCCGGACGGTGCGCAGCTTCGGCGGGCTGCTCGCCGACCGCCGGTTCATGGGGTACGCGGTGGGCGCCGGGTGCGCCTTCGCCGCGATGTTCGCGTACATCTCCGGTTCCTCGTTCGTGCTGCAGCAGGTGTACGGGCTGGACGCCCAGCAGTTCAGCCTGGTGTTCGGCGGCAATGCGCTGGGCCTGGTGCTGCTGGGCCAGCTGAACGCGCGGCTGCTGCGCAGCCGGTCCCCGGAGGTGATGCTGCGGGCGGGTCTGGCGGTATCGGCGTCGGGCGGGGCCGGGCTGCTGCTGGCGGTCGTCGCGGGGCTGGGGCTGTGGGCGGTGTGCGGCTCGCTGCTGCTGGTGGTGGCGGCGGTGGGGCTGGTGATGCCGAACTCGACGGCGTTGGCGCTGTCCGGGCGGGACGACGCGGGCACGGCCTCGGCCCTGCTGGGGCTGCTGCAGTTCGCCCTGGGCGGGCTGGCCGCGCCGCTGGTGGGTCTGGGCGGTTCGGGGTCGGCCCTGGCGATGGCGGTGGTGATCGCCGGTTTCGCGGCGGCCGCGGTGCTGGTGCACGCGCTCTGGCTGCCGCGGCCGGCGGCGGCGTCGCTCTGACACCCGGCCCGGGCCGGGGCGGCGGCGGGCACGGAATCCGCACAGGTTTCCGCGTCCGGTACCGGCCGCGTCTTTTGCGGGGCCGCCGGGCGCGGGGGCAGGCTGGATGCGGGAGCCGAGAAGGCGAGGAGAGCGATGAGCACCCTTGAGGAGCAGATCGAGATCGGTGCCCCGGCCGACGCCGCCTGGGACCAGCTGCACCGGATCGCCGACTACCCCCGCTTCGTCGAGGGCGTCCTGCACGCCTCCGCCCGTGGCAGCCACCGCGCCCGTCTGGACGTGGCGGTGGACGGCGGCCACCGGGAGTTCGACGCGTTCTTCACCGACCGCGGCCACAACCGGGTGATGACCTGGGAGACGGTGGACGAGCCGCACCTGCGCGGCACGTTCGCGCTGCGCCCGCTGGACGAGCACCGCACCCAGGTGCAGGTGCGGATCGAGTACGAGCCGGCGGCGGTGGAGGAGCTGTTCGGCGGTGCGCCGCACGGTTTCGCGCTGGCGAGCGCGATCGAGCGGACCGTCCGGACGGACCTGGAGCAGTTGCGCGACCTGGTGGAGCACCGCACGCGGTGAGCGGCCGGGCCGGGCCCGCGCTCAGGGCAGCAGCTGCTCGGCCCAGATGACCTTGCCGGTGTCGGTGTAGCGGGTGCCCCAGCGCTCCGCGAACTGGGCGACCAGGAAGAGGCCGCGGCCGCCCTCGTCGGTGCTGGCGGCGTACTTGAGGTGCGGGGAGGTGCTGCTGCTGTCGGAGACCTCGCAGATCAGGGTGCGGTCGCGGAGCAGCCGGACGCGGATCGGCCCGCCGCCGTAGCGGATGGCGTTGGTGACGAGCTCGCTGAGGATGAGTTCGGTGGTGAAGGCGAGGTCGTCCAGGCCCCACTCCGCCAGGCGGCGGCTGACCTCGCCGCGGACGCCGGAGACGGCGCTGGGGTCGGCGGGGACCTCCCAGGCGTCGACGTTCTCGGCGGGCAGCGCGCGGGTGCGGGCGACGAGCAGGGCGATGTCGTCGGTGGGGCTGGCCGGGAGCATGGCCTCCAGCACGGAGTCGCAGGTCTTCTCGGGGGTGAGGCCGGGTCGGGCGGCGAGCGAGGCGCGCAGGAGTTCCAGGCCCTCGTCGATGTCGCGGTGGCGGTCCTCGACCAGGCCGTCGGTGTAGAGGACGAGGTGGCTGCCCTCGGGCAGGTCGATGTCGACGGCTTCGAAGGGCATGCCGACCAGGCCGAGCGGGGCGCCGGCCGGGAGTTCGGGGAACTCGACGCTGCCGTCGGGGTGGGCGACGGCGGGCAGCAGGTGGCCGGCGCGGGCCATGGTGCAGCGCAGCGCGACGGGGTCGTAGATCGCGTAGAGGCAGGTGGCGCCGGTGATGGGGGCGTCGCCGTCCAGGGAGGCGTCCTGGTCGATGCGGTTGACGAGGTCGTCGAGGTGGCCGAGGAGTTCGTCGGGGGGCAGGTCGAGGGCGGAGAAGGTGTGGACGGCGGTGCGCAGCCGTCCCATGGTGGCGGCGGCGTGCAGGCCGTGGCCGACGACGTCGCCGACGACCAGGGCGACCCGGGCGCCGGAGAGCGGGATGACGTCGAACCAGTCGCCGCCGACGCCGGACTGGGCGGGCAGGTAGCGGTAGGCGAGGTCGAGGGCGCTCTGGTCGGGCAGGCCGCCGGGCAGCAGGCTGTGCTGCAGGGTGACGGCCATGGCGTGTTCGCGGGTGTAGCGGCGGGCGTTGTCGATGCACAGGGCGGCCCGGGCGACGAGTTCCTCGGCGACGGAGCGGTCGTCCTCGTCGAAGGGTTCGGGGCGGTCGGAGCGCCAGAAGCTGGCCATGCCGAGCACCACGCCGCGGGCCTGCAGGGGCACCGTGAGCAGGGCGTGCACGCCGTACTCCTGCACGCCGGTGGCCCGGTCGGGGTGATAGTGCTGCCAGGCCGCGAAGGCGGCGGTGAGGTCGGGTTCGAGGACGGCGTCGCCGGAGGCCATGGCGCGGGCCCGCGGGGTGTCGGGGACGAGCGGGACGGGCTCGCCGACGGGGATGAACGGGGAGTCGGGGCGGACCCCGCTGTGGCCGGCGCGGAACATCATGCTGGGCGTGCCGCCGGGTTCGTCGCCGCGCAGCACGGGTTCGGCGAGGTCGACGGTGACGAAGTCGGCGAAGACGGGGACGGCGGAGTCGGCGAGCTCCTGGGCGGTGCGGGCGACGTCGAGGCTGGTGCCGATCCGGCCGCTGGCGTCGTAGAGCAGTTTGAGGCGGCGTCCGGCGAGTTCGGCGCGGCCGGAGAGGGCCTGGAGTTCGGTGGAGTCGCGGAGGGTGACGACCCGGCCGGGCGGTCCGCCGTGGATGTCGGTGGCGCGGACGTTGACGGCGAGCAGCCGTTCGCCGGCGCTGACCACCCGGTCGGTGACGGTCTCGCCGGAGATCAGCAGGTCGGCGAGCGGGCGGTCGAGGCCGAGGGCGGCGACCTTGCGGCCCTCGGTGTCGGCGGGCAGCGGCAGCAGGCGGCGGGCCTCGTCGTTGGCGAGCAGGATCGTCCCGGAGCCGTCGAGGATGAGGACGCCCTCGCGGACGGCGTGCAGCACGGCGTCGTGGTGCTCGTACATGCGCGTCATCTCGGCGGGGCCGAGGCCGCGGGTCTGCCGGCGCAGGCGGCGGCCGACCAGGGCGGTGCCGGCGGTGGCGAGGGCGAGGGCACCGGCCGCGGTGGCGAGCAGCAGCGGCAGCTGCTGGTCGGCGGTGTCGGCGATCTTGGCCTTGCGGACGCCGGCCGAGACGATGCCGACGACGCTGCCGTCGGTCTCCTTGACGGGGACGGTGGCCTGGACGAGCGGGCCGATGGTGCCGTTGACGCTCTCGATGACGGTGTTCCCGGCGAGGGCGGGGGCGATGGTGCCGACGAACTTCTTGCCGATCCGGTCGGGCATGGGGTGGGTGTAGCGGATGCCCTCGGTGTTCATCACGACGATGAAGTCCACGCCGGAGGTGACCCGCGCGGCCTCGGCCCGCGGCTGCAGGACGACGGTGGGTTCGGGCGTGCTGAGCGCCTCGATGATGCCGGGCGAGTTGGCGAAGGCCTGGGCGACGGCGAGCGAGCGGTTGGCCGCCTCGCGGGTGATGTCGCGGCGCGACTGCAGCACCAGTTCGATGCCTGCGGCGACCACCAGGAGCAGCACGATGACGACCTGGAGGACGAACACCTGGCCTGCGACGGAGCGCATTCGCAACGCCGACCACGGACGTCGACCGGTGGAGTCGGGGACCGACGGGGCCCGGGATCGGTCCCTGAATCGGACCATACGCCCATGTGTACCCCGGTCTGCCCCGCCGGGCCAAGAGGTGAGCGCGGTCACATCGCTGGACGGACGGGCCGGTCACGCAGGGTGCGGGTGTGCGGGCGCGTCGTCGGCGCACCCGGCGGGCGGCCGGTGTGCGTCGGCGGCGGCCGTCCGGTCGCGGTGCGTGACGGGCCGGGCGGGGCCGGGCGGGGCCGGTCCTCCGTCGTGGAGGCCGTCGGTGGATGCCGTCAGTAGATGAGGTAGTTCGGCCGGTGGCCCTCGTCGGCGATCTCGCCGTCGGCCACCGAGCGCAGTTTGCGGGAGAGTTCGTCGAGTGCGCGGGAGGCGGCCACCTCCTCGCCGATCCGGGCCAGCGGGCGGTCGTCGCGGCTCTTCACCGCTTCGCCGTGGCCGCTGAGGCCGGGTGCGTGCGAGCCGCGCAGCCGGGCGTCGCAGGCGGTGTTGACACCGTCCTCCTCGAAGACCAGCTCGATGTCCCACTGGTTGTGCATCGCGCACCTCCTCGTGGCGGGTCCCGCTTCCAGCGTGCGCCCGCGGGCGCAGGCGGGACAACCCGGGGCCCGGCCCTCCGCGGGGCCGCGGGAATGCCGTCATGTCGGTGAACGTTCAACCGATCGGTCCCGAGGCGGACCGGACGGGGGACGGACACGCACCGAGAGGAGTCGCACGGTGTTCCACGAGTACCTGGCGGGCGAGACCGCCGAGCAGTGGCGCTGGGCCGGACTGTACTTCGACACGAAGGAGTACGCCGAGGCGGCGAAGCTGCTCGCACCGGTGGTGGAGCAGCACCCGGAGCAGGTCGGCCCGCGGCTGCTGCTGGCCCGCGCCTACTACCACTCCGCCCAGCTGGGGCGGGCCGAGGAGCAGCTGCGCGAGGTGGTGGCTCGCGACCCGGTCGAGCAGTACGCGCACCTGATGCTGGGGCGGACCCTGGAGCGCCAGGGCCGGGCGGCGGAGGCGGCCCGCTGGCTGCGGCTGGCGGCGGCGCTGGAGGGCCCGTCCGGGCAGGACCCGGCACCGGCCGGCGGGTGACGCCCGCCGGGTGACGGACCGGAGGGGTCCTCGGCGGCGGGTCGGCGGCCCGGGGCCGTTCGGGACAGGGGTCCGGGGCCGTCCGAGGCGGCGGCCCGGGGCGATCGGGGTGCGGCGGATGTCGGCCGGTCGGCCGAAAGGCATCCTTGCATGCACACGTCATCAAGGTGACACTGAGGCGCGCCTGACGGAGGGTCGAACCGACCCTCCGTCATCCGACTGCACCCCGACCGCGCTGGAGGACCCCTGTGCGCACGAGGACGATCGTCTCCCTGGCTGCCGCCGCCGTCCTGCTGTTCGCCGACCCGGCGTCGGCGGCCGCGGCGGCCGCCGGCTCCCCGGGCATCGGCGACGCCTACTACCCCACCTACGGCAACGGCGGCTACGACGTCTCGCACTACGACGTCCGGCTGAAGTACCAGCCCGCCACCGACCGGCTGGAAGGCACCACCACGATCCTGGCCACCGCCACCCAGGACCTCTCCCGCTTCGACCTCGACTTCGCGCTGGACGTCTCCGAGGTGCTGGTGGACGGCCGCCCGGCGAAGTTCGCCGCGACCGGCGAACAGGAGCTGGAGATCACCCCGGCCGCCCCGCTCGCCAAGGGGCAGCGCACCACCCTCGTCGTCCGCTACGCGGGCACCCCCTCGGCCGTCTCCCGCTACGGCTTCACCGCCTGGCTGCGCACCCCGGACGGCGGGGTGGCGGCCGGCGAGCCGGAGGCCGCCTGGTGGTGGTTCCCGAGCAACGACCACCCGTCGGACAAGGCCACCTTCGACGTCTCGGTGCTCGTCCCGGACGGCACCCAGGTGATCTCCAACGGCGACCTGGTCTCGCAGAGCTCGAAGATCGGCTGGACCCGCTGGAACTGGCGGCAGAACAAGCCGCAGGCCACCTACCTGGCCACCCTGGCGGTCGGCCGGTTCGACATCACCCGCTCCACCAGCCCCGGCGGCATCCCGGTGCTCAACGCCTACAGCAGGGACCTCGGCGACAACGACGGCGCGGCCCGCGCCAGCGTCGAGCGCACCGGCGAACTCGCCGACTGGCTCTCCGGCCTGTTCGGCCCGTACGCCTTCGGCTCGGTCGGCGGCTACGTGCCCAACGTCAAAACGGGCTACGCGCTGGAGAACCAGACCCGGGTGTTCTACAGCCCGCGGCAGTTCTCGCGCGGCTCCAACACCTCGGTGGTGGTGCACGAGCTGGCCCACCAGTGGTTCGGCGACACCGTCTCGGTGCGGCGCTGGAGCGAGATCTGGCTGAACGAGGGCTTCGCCACCTACGCGCAGTGGCTCTGGTCCGAGCACGAGGGCGAGGGCACCGCGCAGGAGCTCGCCGACTGGGTGTACTCCTCGCACCCGGCGGACGACCCGTTCTGGTCGGTGAAGCCCGGCGACCCCGGCGCGGACCACCAGTTCGACGGCGCGGTGTACGACCGCGGCGCGCTCGCCCTGCAGGCGCTGCGCACCGAGGTCGGCGACGACGCCTTCTTCCGGATCCTCAAGGGCTGGCCGGCCGAGTACCGGTACGGCAGTGCGACGATCGCCGACTTCCGGCGGTTCGCCGAGCAGGTCTCCGGCCGGCCGCTGGGCGACCTGCTGCAGACCTGGCTCTACACCCCGGCCAGGCCGGCCCGCGGTGCGGTGCCGTCCACGGCCGCCCCCGGTGCCCGCCCGACGGCGGGGCCGGCCGAGCCGCGCTCCTGGGCGAAGATCCACGCCGCACAGGAGCACTGACGGTGGTTCGGCTCCCGCCCCGCCGTCCACGGGCGGGGCGGGAGCCGGATCGGGGGCCCGAGGGTCAGGGGCCCTCGGGGCCCGGTGGCCCGTCAGGCGGTGCAGATGCCGCGCGCCCAGTCGACGGTCGCCGCGCTCTGCGAGTACTGCCACTGCGGCGCCAGCACCTCGGCGTCCAGCCGGCCGGCGGCCGCGCGGTCCTCGACGATGTAGCCGAAGTCCTGCAGCCAGGCCGGGTAGAGGTTCTTCGAGCCGGTGTAGAACGCCTGCCCGTCCACCGAGACCACCTTGTGGTGCAGCGCGTACGGGTGCCCGTCGGCCCAGGTGGCGGTCGGCGCGGCGCGGAAGGACGCGAGCTGCAGGTTGCCGCAGAGCGCGGCCCGGCCCTCGGCCTGGCCGCCCGTCAGCTTCACCAGACGGTCCTTCAGCACGTCGCTGATCTCGGCGAGCGACTTGATCTGCGAGTAGCCGCCGCTGCCGACCGCGCCGCGGTTGGCCGGGTCGCTGACCACGATCCGCACCTTGACGCCGGCGGCCAGCTTGGCGGCCAGCACGTCGTAGAGCCGCTGGTCGTAGCGGGGCAGCGGCGGGCAGGTGGCGTTGAGGTCCTGCTGGGAGATCTCGACGTGGTCGGTGGCGCTGGCGACCAGGGCGCGCAGCGCGTTCTCCTCGGGGTTGACCGTCTCGTAGTCCCGGTCGTCGTTGGTGTGGTCGGGCAGGCCGACGCCGCAGCGGGTGGCGGCTGCGCCGGGCAGCTGCGGACGGTAGCCGGACGCCGGGTCGGCGGGGTGCACGCCGACGCCGAGGCCGCCGACGGCGATCACCGGGACGCCGCCCGGCTGCGGGGCGGCGGGCGTCTCCAGGGTGCGCACGCAGCCGGCACCGGAGGAGGCCGCGAACCAGACGTTCTGGCTCAGGCCGCCGGTGTTGTCGCAGGTCCAGGACCACAGGGTGTCCAGGTAGCGGGCGGCGGAGCCGGCCGCGGGCCCGGTCAGCTCGACGTCGGCGTCGGTGACCGGGTGGGCGGTGTCGAGGTAGTCGTCCTTCCAGCCGTTGATGCCGCCGACGATCGCGGTGGCGCCGTCCACGACCAGGATCTTGGAGTGGTTCCAGGACAGGCCGGTGCGGGAGGTGGTGGCGGAGGCGACGGTGAGGGTGACCTTCGCCGCGGCCGGGCCGAGCCGGGTGGCCAGCTCGTCGCGGTAGGCGGCGGGCCGCACGTTGAGGTGGTAGACGGGGGCCGCGCCGACCAGGATGCGCACGGTGAGGTGCCGGCCGTCGGCGGTGGCCTGCTTCAGGCCGGCCACCAGGGCGTCCTCGAAGCCGCCGTTCGGGAAGGGCGCGAGCGAGGAGACGTCCACGGTGCGGGTCGCGGCGGCGACCGCCGCGGTGGTGCGGGCGAGCAACCGGTCGCTGCCGGTGCGGGTGCGGCAGGCCGGGTCGCCCCAGCAGCCGGGGGTCTGCAGCACGCCGTCGAAGCGGTTGCCGTCGGTGCGCTGCCAGACCGGGCCCTCCAGGCCCGGCGAGACCTCGCGGAGGGTCTGCTCGACGGCGTCGAGGTGCGGGGTGGCGGGCCCGGCGGCGTAGGCCGGGGCGGCGGCGGGCAGCACGCCGAGGACGGCGGCGAGGACGAGCAGGGGGCGGGTGACGCGGCCGGTGCGGCGCGGTCGGCGGTCGGGCACGGAGAGGGTCCTTTGGCAGATCACCAACAATCTACCTGATGGTAACTTGACGGCCTGCCAGATGATCAAATCGGGGCCGCCGCGGCCGCACCGCTCCCCCGCCGCACCGCAACCGCTCCCCCGCCGGGTCGACCCCGCCCCCGACGGGTCAGCCGCGGCCGCCGATGTGCAGCCCGGCCGGCCGTGCGTCCTCCTGCACCAGCAGGCCCGCCTGGTCCGTGGTGAGCGGCCGCGCGAACAGGTAGCCCTGGCCGAGCGGGCAGCCCATCGCGGCCAGCAGGTCGCGCTGGACGGTGTTCTCGATCCCCTCCGCGATGACCTGCACGCCCAGCGTGTCCGCGATCCGCGCGATGCCCTCGACCAGCGCGTACTGCTGCTGGGAGTGGCCGAGCCCGTCGATGAAGGACTTGTCGATCTTCAGGATGGAGATCGGGAACTCCCGCAGGTAGCTCAGCGAGGAGTAGCCGGTGCCGAAGTCGTCGATCGCGATCTGCACCCCGAGGTCGCCCAGCATGTGCATGTCGGTGCGGACCCGCTCGTCGCGGCGCATCAGCACCGTCTCGGTGAGCTCCAGCACCAGTGTGGACGGCTCGATGCCGCTCTGGTCGAGGGCCCGGCGGACGGTGTCCACGAAGCCCGCGTCGCGGAACTGCCGGCCGGAGACGTTCACGCTCACCCGCAGCGGGCCGCGGCCGCCGGCCGCCCGCTCCTCCCGGGTCTGCCGCTGCCAGCGGGCCGCCTCGGCGACCGCCCGCTCCAGCACCCAGGCGCCGAGCGGCACGATCTGGCCGCTCTCCTCGGCGAGCGAGATGAACTCCTCCGGCAGCACCATGCCGCGCCGCTCGTGCGGCCAGCGCACCAGCGCCTCGAAGCCCACCAGGCCGCCCGAGGTCAGGTCGACGATCGGCTGGTAGTACAGCGCGAAGGCCGCCTCGGCGATCGCCTCGTCCAGGCTCTCGTTGAGCTCGTGCCGCTCGACCAGGCCGGCCTGCAGCGCGGGCCGGTAGTGGCACCACTGCCGCTTGCCGGCCGCCTTCGCCGAGTACAGCGCGAGGTCGGCGTGGGTGAGCAGCTCGGCGCCGTCGTCGCTGTCCTCCGTGGTGGCCACGCCGACGCTGGCGGCCACCCGGACCGCACCGGAGCTGAGCTTGAACGGCTCCTCGAAGACGGCGAGCACCGCGGAGGCGGTCGCCCCGACGTCGGCGGGCGACAGGGCGTCCTCGACCAGCACGGCGAACTCGTCGCCGCCGAGCCGGGCCGCCGTGTCGGAGGTGCGCAGCGCGGTGGAGATCCGCAGCGAGACGGCGACCAGCAGCTCGTCGCCGACCGCGTGGCCCTGGGTGTCGTTGACCACCTTGAAGTCGTCGAGGTCGATGAAGAGCACGCCGGTGACGGTGCCGCGCCGGCCGCTGCGGGAGAGCGCGTGGCCGACCCGGTCCTGGAAGAGGACGCGGTTGGCCAGGCCCGTGAGCGAGTCGTGGAACGCCCGGTGGGTGAGTTCGCGCTCCATCTGCCGCTGGTCGGTGACGTCGCGCAGGGTGAGCACCAGGCCGCCGACCGTGGGGTCGTCGCGCAGGTCGTTCCAGCGGACCTCGGCCTCGATCACCGTGCGGTCGGCCCGCAGCAGCCGCCAGTGCTCGCGCTGCTCGGCCTGCTCGCGGGTGCGCATCCGCAGCAGCGCCTGGTTGACGGCGCGGCTGTCCTCCGGCGGCACCAGGTCGGTGAGGGCCTGGCCGTCGAGCGAGGGGTAGCCGAGGACGCGGTCCGCCGAGGAGCTGGTGTACCGGATGGTGTCGTCCGCGCGCAGGATGAGGATCACGTCGGAGGCGCTCTGCACCAGCGTCCGGAAGTACAGCTCGCTGTTGCGGCGGTTGATCTCGTCGTTCAGCACCACCCGCTCGACCGCCAGGGCGGCCTGCGCGGCGAGGATGTCGAGGGTGCCCCATAAAGCCGTGAGCCGGTGCTCCGTGCCGCCGACGACGAGGGCGCCGATCAGCGGGTCGCCCGAGGGGCGCTTCTCCAGGACGAGCGGGCAGATCAGGGCGCTGGGGGCGCCCTCCAGCCGGGCGGCGAGGCCCGCGTCGAGGGTGGCGACGGGCACCAGGCGGCTCTCGCGGACGGGTTCGACCTCGATCGGGCCGTCGCCGTCGGCGCGCAGCGCGCCCTCGTCGCCGACCGCGAGCAGCGCGACGTGCGCGGGCTCGGCGGGCACCAGGGCGGAGGCTGCGGTGCGCACCGCGTCGGCGACCTGCTCGACGGTGACGGCGCCGGCCAGCGAGGCGCCGGCCATCCGCAGCACCCGTTCGCGCTCCACGGCGTGGCGGTGGTTGAGGACGACCCCGGCGAGCCGGGAGAGCACCAGCAGGAACAGCACGGCGGAGAACCCGCCGATCACGGCCGCGTTCGCGGCGTCGCCCTGGGTGACCTCCAGCACGAGCATGGTCGGGGCGATCAGCGAGGCGACGGCGAGCAGCGCGATCCGGCCCCGGCTGATGTCCGGCGGCTGGGTGGGGATGGGTCTGGTGAGCTCGACCATCGAGGGGTGCAGCGCCGCCGCGCCCCAGGCCGTGTAGAGGACCGCCCAGCCGAGTTCGACGGGGGTGCCGATCCGCCAGACGCCGTGCAGCTGGATCAGCCCGTAGAGGACGTCGGATACCAGCAGGCCGACCGTGCCGACGGTGAGCAGGACCACGGCCGGGCTCTTGCCGCCGCGCGGCACCAGCAGCCGCATCAGCATGGCGAGGACGAGGACGTCGCCGAGCGGGTAGGCGATCGACACGGCCTTCTGGAACCAGGTGAGTTCCGGGTTCCTGGCGTACGGGACGACCAGGTACATCCAGCTGAGCAGGGCGAGGCCGACGGTCAGCGTGAGGGCGTCGATCAGCGAGCCGCGGTCCTGGTGCGCGGTGCGCCAGCGGATGAACCCCCAGACGCCGAGCGCGTACAGCACGAACTCGGCGAGGTAGAAGGCGTCCGCGAGGGAGGGGAAGGCGGTCTGGTGCAGGTAGTTGGTCTGGACGACCTGCACGACCTCGCCGATGGTGAAGCTGAGATTGGCGACCGCGAGCAGGTACCAGGACTCCGCGTGGGCCGGCCGGTTGAGGCGGACGCCCACCACGATGGCGGCGAAGCTGCTCAGCCCGATGCCCGTCCACCAGATGATGCGGTCGGAGGGAAAACGGTAGTAGACAACCGTCAGCAGGACCATCAAGCCGATATAACAGACCGTCAGCCGCTGTCGTCGACGTGTCAACCCAGCTACCTCCTCGGAGGTGATGAGCTGAACCGCTCAAGAATTGGGGCGATCCCAATCATACATAGCAAGGCACGGGTGCCTATAGTCGAGATTATCGGGGGCGGTCCGTGGCGGGCGGCGGAGGCCGCGGCCGTGCAGGGCGCAGGCCGTGCGCTCCCCGATATTTCCGGTTAATCCATCCGCCGTCTGTCGAGGTCGTCGCCGGTGGAGCTGTCGAATCACGCGCAATCCCCCCATTTCGGGCCCCATCTCGTCCTGGTGAATGGAGATGGACAGTATGCGATTTGGACGAACGAACTCCCGGTGCCCGAAGGGTGGCGGAGCGTATTCGGACCGGGCGATCGCGCGGAATGCCGCCGCGAGGTCCGGGCGCGCTGGCAGGACCTGAGACCGACCGGGCCCGGCGCCCCCGGACGCACGGTGCACGCGCTCTTCCGCGAACAGGCCGCGACCCGCCCCGGCGCGCTCGCCGTGCTCTGCGACGACGGACCGCTCACCTACGCCGAACTCGACGGCCGCAGCGACCGGCTGGCCGAGGAACTGCGCGTGCTCGGCGTCGGACCCGACTCGGTGGTGCCGGTGTGCCTGGAGCGCAGCGGCGACATGGTGGTGGCGCTGCTGGCCGCGCTGAAGGCCGGCGGCGCCTTCCTGCCGCTCGACCCGTCCCACCCGGACCTGCGGCTGGCCCGGTTGGCCGCTGACTCCGGCGGCGGCCCGGTGGTGACGTCGCGTGACCACGCCGGGCTCTTCCCCGCGGCCGTGCTGGTCGAGGCGTACCGGTCGGCCGGTCCGCCGACCGCCGTGCCGCCGCCCGACCTCACCGACCCGGACGACCTCGCCTACCTGATCTACACCTCCGGCACCACCGGCGAACCCAAGGGCGTACCGGTCAGTCACCGCACCATGGTGTTCACCCTGTCGCGGATCGCCGAGGCCTACGCTCTGTCACCGTCCGACCGGGTGCTCCAGTTGGGCGCGCTGGGCTTCGACACGTCACTGGAACAGATATTCACCCCGCTGCTCAACGGTGCGACGCTGGTGCTCGGCGGGCGGCACCCGTGGGCACCGATCGAACTCGCCCACCGGCTGCCCGAACTCGGCATCACCGTGGCCGACCTGACGCCCACGTACTGGCACCGGCTGCTGGCGGTGCTGCCCGAACACGGCCCCGCCGCGCACGCGCTGCGACTGCTGGTCGTCGGCGGCGACACCGTCCCCGCCGGGGACTGCCGCGAGACGCTGCGCCGGCTGCCCGGCACCCGGTTGCTCAACGCGTACGGGCTCACCGAGACCGGCATCACCTCGACGCTGTGCGAGATACACCCCGAGCTGCTGGCCTCCCCCGCGAACGCCCCCGTCCCGGTCGGACGGCCGCTGCTCGGCACCTTCGTGCACGTGCTGGACGCCCGGCTGCGCCCGGTGCCGCCCGGGGAGCGCGGCGAGGTGTACATCGGCGGGCCCGGGCTGGCCCGCGGTTACTGGAAGCAACCGGAGCTGACGGCCGAGCGGTTCCTCCCCGAGCCGTACGCGGGCACCCCCGGCGGCCGGATGTACCGCACCGGCGACACCGGCCGCTGGCGGCCGGACGGCACCCTGGAGCTGATCGGCCGGGCCGACGACCAGGTGAAGATCCGCGGCTACCGGGTCGACCCGGGCGAGGTCGAGGCCGTCCTCGGCGAGCACCCGGAGGTCGGCGAGGTCCGGGTGGTGGCCGACGAGGCCAACGGCGGCGGGCGGGTGCTCACCGCCTACTACACGGCCCGCGACGGGCGGCCCGAGGACCTGCGGCAGTACCTCGCCGCCCGGCTGCCCGACCACCTGGTGCCCAGCGCCTTCGTCGCGGTCGAGCAGATGCCCGTCACCCCCAGCGGCAAGATCGACCGGATCGGGCTGGCCCGCGGCTCCAGGCCCCCCGCAGCCGCGACCGCCACCGTCGGCGTCGGCGCGGGCCCCGGCGCCACCGTGCAGGCCGGTCTGGCCTACCTGTGGGCGCAGATCCTCGACGTCGAGCACGTCGGCCCCGCCGACGACTTCTTCGAACTCGGCGGCAACTCGCTGCTCGCGATGGAGATGCTGGCCCGGGCCCGGATCATGTTCGGCATCGGGGTGGACCGGATCCGCACCCTCACCCGCGCCCTGCTGAAGAACCCCACCCTCGGCGGCTTCGCCGCCGTCGCCCGGGACGCCCGCGGCGCCCTGCCCGCGGAGCCCGGCCAGCGGATCGACTTCGCCGCCGAGGCCGAACTCGGCGTTCCGGTGCACCGCGCCCCCGAGCACAGCGCCCCGCGCTGGCACCAGCCCACCGACATCCTGCTGACCGGGGCCACCGGCTTCTGCGGCACCCACCTGCTGCGCGCCCTGCTGGAGACCACCGACGCCCGGGTGCACTGCCTGGTCCGCGCCCCCGACCCGGACCACGGCCTGGAGCGGCTGCGCGCCGCCCACCAGCGCTACCTGCTGCGCGACCTGCACTCCGACCGGGTCGTGCCGGTCGTCGGCGACCTCGCCGAACCGCTGCTCGGGCTCGGCCGGCGGCGCTTCGAGCAGCTCGCCGGCACCGTCGACCTGATCCACCACCTCGGCGGCCAGGTGAACTTCCTCTACCCGTACCACCAACTGCGGGCCGCGAACGTGGCCGGCACCCGCGAGATCATCCGGCTCGCCGGGCACTCCCGGGCGATCCCCGTGCACTACCTGTCCAGCATGGCCGTCCTCGCCGGGTACGGGCCGGCCGGCATCCGGCAGGTCACCGAGGAGAGCCCGCTCGCCCACGCAGACCGGCTGTCGGTCGGCTACGTGGAGAGCAAGTGGGTCGCCGAGGCGCTGCTGCACCACGCGGCCGCGGCCGGCCTGCCGGTCACCGTCCACCGGGTCAACGACGTCACCGGCGACCTGCGGCACGGCGTCATCAACCCCGGCACCGAACTCTCCGCGATCATCCGCTACCTGTGGGACAGCGGCACCAGCCCCGACGTCGACCTGCCGCTCGACTTCGTGCCCGCCGACGTCTTCACCCGCGCCCTCGCGGTCGTCTCCACCCGCGAACCCGCCGAGGGCCGGGTGCTGCACCTGACCAACCCCGCCCCGGCCGGCCTCGGCGACCTCGCCGAACGGATCCGCTCCCGCGGCCGCCCCGTCGAGCACCTGCCGTACCGGGAGTGGGTGCGGCGCCTGATCGGCTTCGCCACCGCCAACCCGAGGCACCCGATCACCCCGTTCGTCCCGCTCTTCGTCGACCGCGCCGAAGGCACCGACATGACCATCAGCGAGATGTACTTCCGGCCCACCTTCCCGGACTTCACCCGGACCGCCGCGACCCGGGCGCTCACCCGAGCCGGCATCGAACTGCCGCCCGTCGACGCCGAACTGCTCGACTTCTACCTCGACCGGCTCGAGGCCAGCGGACAGCTGGAGCACGTCGCGTGACCGGGACCGCACGGTGGTGGGCCTCGGTCGACCTCGGCCGCGCCCCCGCCGACACCCCGGTGGCCTTCTGCGCCGACCTCGGCCCCGACTCCCTGCTCGCCGGCTACCGGGCCGGGGCCTTCCCGATGCCCGCCCAGGACGAGTACGGCCTCTGGATGAACGAGGCCCGCTACGAGGAGGAGGTCGCCGAGGGCGCCATCGCCTTACCCGCGGGCGCCGGCGAGGAGGCGTACGGCGTCGCCTGGTGGTCGCCCGACCCCAGGCCGGTCGTCCCGGTCGGCGGCGCGCGCCTCGGCAGCAGGCTCTCCCGCCGGCTCCGCAACCGGGACGACTGGACGACCACCGCCGACAAGGCCTTCGGCGAGGTCGTCGACCGCTGCGCCGAAGGCCGCAGCCCCGCCTGGCTCACCCCCGAGCTGCGCACCGCGCTGCGGACCCTGCACGCCCGGGGACGGGCGCACAGCATCGAGGTCTGGGACGGCGGGGAACTGGTCGGCGGCGCCTTCGGCGTCCGGGTCGGGCCGGTGCTCAGCCTGGACTCCATGGTGGGCCTGCGGCCCGACGCCGCCCGGGTGGCGGTCGTCGACCTCGCCCAGCGCTTCGGCGAGAGCGGCGGCGTGCTGCTGGACGTCCAGTGGGACAGCCCGCACGTGCGGAGCCTCGGCGCGGTGCCGATGCCGCGCGGCGAGTACCGGGCCCTGCTGGACGAGGGCCCCCCGGCCAGCCCGCCCCCGGGCGAGGAACGCCCGGTCTCCCGCCTGGGGTGAGACCGGACCCCGTCAGGGGTGCGTGGGTCACCGTGGTCCGAGGACCTCGTCGGGCAGGCCCAGGGCCGCGTGGAGGGCGTGGCGGCCGGCCGGGGTGACGGCCACCGCCCGGGTGGTGCCGATCCGGGTGACCCGGCCCTGGGCGAGGGCGTGCCGGCACGGGGCCGCGCCGACCGCCCCCGCCAGGTGGGGACGGCGTTCGGTCCGGTCCAGGCAGGGCCGCACGGCCGGTCGGCGACCGCCCGGCGGGACGGCGACCCCGGCCGCGCCGAGCCGGTCCTCGCCCTCGGCGGTGAGCCGCAGGCCGTGCGTCCGGTCGAGCAGGCCCCGGGCGGTCATCGCGTCGGTGATCGCGACGCCGACCGCCCCCGGCGAGGTGGTCGTAGCAGGTCCGGGCGTGGGCGAGGGCGCGCCGGCGGCCGTCCGCCGCGAGGGTGGCGGGGCGTTCGGGGCGGCCCGGGGCCGGCGCGGCGAGCTGTTCGACCGGTTCGGCCACCTGCGGGTCGGCCGGCCGGACGTAGCGGTGGCGGCCCTGCCGCTCCTCGGCGAGCAGGCCGCCGCCGACCAGCCGGTTGAGGTGCTCGGTCGTGGTCGGCGCGGCGACACCGGCGTGCCGGGCCAGCTCGCCGGCCTGAGCCCGCCCGTCGAGCAGTGCCGGGCAGAACGCCGCCCGGGTGCCGTCCGCGAGCAGTCCGGCCGCCGCCGCGAGCTCCCGGCCGGCCGGCTGCGTTCGTTCGCTCTCCATCCGCCCGTTGTCGACCGGCGACCGTTCGGCCGACGCCGAACCGACGGGCCGGGCCCTGCCGCGCACGGGGGCGCCGGCGTCCCGTCAGGCCGGTGCGCGGGGTGCGGCCGACGCCGCGTCGGGGGACGGCGCGGCCGTCTCCCCGGCAGGGGCTGCCGGCTCGCCGGGGAGCAGCGCCGCGGCGGCCACCGGGAAGGCGGCGGCCAGGGCGTAGGCGGGGGCGAAGCCGTGGGCGGTGACGAGGGCGCCGGTCAGTGGCGGGACCAGGACGATCGCGGCGTGCTGGCCGAGGCCGTGGACGCCGAGGGCCCGGCCCGCCCAGGCCGGGCCGGCGTGTTCGGCGACGGCGGTGTTGTGCAGGCCGTTGGTGGAGACGGTCAGTGCGGTGGCGAGCAGCAGGGCGGCGGTGCCGATCGGCGGTGCGGCGGCCGCGCCGAGGGCGAGCAGCAGGACGTCGGCGGCGGTGGCCAGGGCGAGCAGCCGCATCGGGCGCAGCCGGCTGCCGACTCGGTCGGACCACCAGCCGGCGAGCAGCCGCACCCCGGCCCCGGCGAGGTTGGCGACCGCGAGGACCGTGCCGGCGGTCGCGGCCGGCCAGCCGCGGGCGGCGGTGAGGAAGACCAGGGCGAAGCCGGCCACCACGAACTGCGGGACGCAGAGCAGTGCGGCCGCTCCGTGCAGCCGCCACAGCCGGCCGCCGCGGTAGGGGCCGGGCCCGCGGACGGTGCTGGTCTGCGGGGGCCGCGGCGGGTCGACGGCCAGCAGCAGGACTGCGCCGCCGGCGACCGCGCACAGCAGGGCGCAGCAGCCGAGCGCGGCGGGGAGTCCGGCGTGTTCGGCGAGCGGCGGGAGGACGGCGGCGGCGAGGCCGACGCCGAGCGGTTGGGAGGCCTGCCGGACGCCCATGGCGATGCCGCGCCGGTGCGGCGGGAACCAGCCGATGACCAGGCGGCCGGAGGCGGAGTTGACGGAGGCCCCGCAGGCGCCCGCGAGGACGAGCAGCACGGCGAGCGCGGTGGCGCCGCGGACGGCGGCGGCGACCGCGAGGACGGCGGCCGCCGGGAGCAGGCCCGCGGCGAGCGCGAACCGCTCGCCGCGGCGGTCGGCGACCAGACCCCAGCCGACCATGGTGAGCAGGATGCCGAGGATCGGGCCCGAGACGAGCGCGCCGGCCCCGGCGAGCGAGAGGCCGAACTCCCGCTGGAAGGCGGGCAGCAGCGACGGCAGGCCGTAGAGGACGGTGGTCATCGCGGTCTGGCCGCCCGTCCCGATCGCGAGCATCAGCCAGCGGCGGTGCGCGGGGTTCCCGGTCATGCCGGGAACCCTACGGAGGTGTCACCAGGTGGGACGGGGATTTCCGACCTGTGAGACGGCTCGGTGCGGGACGGGAGGGCGGGACGGGGCAGGGCGGGACGGCGGGTCGGGCCCGGCGAACGGCGGACGGCGGGTCAGGCCTGCCGGGAGGAGAGCGTGACGACGGTGATGTCCGAGGGCGCGCCGACCCGGACGGGCGGGCCCCAGGCGCCGGCACCGCGGGTGACGTAGAGCTGGGTGTCGCCGTACCGCTCCAGCCCGGCGACGGTCGGGTTGGCCAGGGCGGCCAGGTGGTTGCCCGGCCAGAGCTGGCCGCCGTGGGTGTGTCCGGAGAGCTGCAGGTCGACGCCGCGGCGGACGGCCTCGTGCACGGCGACCGGCTGGTGGGCCATCAGGACGGCGGCGCGACGGGTGTCGCGGTCGCCGAGCGCCCGGTCGTAGTCGGGGCCCTGGCCCTCGGCGGTGCCGGCGATGTCGTTGACGCCGGCCAGGTCGAAGTGGGCGAGTTCGGTGCGGGCGTTCTCCAGCGGGTGCACGCCGAGCTCGCGGACGAACTCCACCCAGGGGGCCGCGCCGGAGAAGTACTCGTGGTTGCCGGTGACGAAGTACGCGCCGTCCCGGGCGCGCAGCCGGGCGAGCGGCTCGGCGGCGGGGCCGAGGTCGGCCACGGTGCCGTCGACCAGGTCGCCGACGATGGTGATGAGGTCGGGCTGGACGCCGTTGATGGTGTCGACGATGCGCTGGGTGTGGGCGCGGCCGAGGATCGGGCCGAGGTGGATGTCGCTGACGACGGCGATCCGGTAGCCGTGGGCCTGCCGGGGCAGCTTGGCGAGCGGGACGGTCACGTGCTTGAGGCGCGGCCCGCGGAGGACTCCGTACGCGCCGTTGCCGACCACGGCCGCGGCGGTGGCGCCGGCGGCGACGGCCACGCCGCGGGCGACGAGGAGCCGGCGCGAGGGGTCGGCCGGTCCGTCGGCGGGCCGGTCCACGCCGGCGGACGGCACGGCCGACGGGTCCGCCGCGGGCTCGGCGGCGGCGGCACCGGCCGGGGCTCCGGCGGCGACCGCCACGGCCTCCGGCTGCGGGGCGGGGCGGCGGCCGGCGCGCAGCAGCAGCGGCCGGAGGACCTCGCCGGCCAGCAGGGCCAGCACCAGGTACAGCAGGACGGCGAGCCAGAGGTAGCCGGGCCAGGCGAGCCAGCGTTCGACGGCCAGCGGCAGGGCCCGGCCGCCGATCAGGGCGCCGAGCGAGAGCAGCGGCAGGACGACCAGCAGGCCCGTGCCGATGCGGCGCCAGGCGCTGCCGGGGGCGGCGACGTCGCGCACCGTCCGTCGCCAGACGTACCAGTGGACGAGGGTGAGCAGGGCGACGGCCACCAGCAGGACGAGCGCGATCATCATGCGGACAGTATCCGGGCCGCCGCGGACGCCCCGGGCGCGGGGGCCGCGCCGTCCGGACGCGGCGGGCCGCCCGCCGGCGGACGGGTTCCTGTCCGCACGCCGCGGTGTCGGTGGCCGCCGGACGGCTGTGACCCCCGTCTCCGCCGCGGCCGGCCACCCCTGGGTGACCGGCCGGTGACGGGGCGCCGATCCCGGCGGCCGGCGCCTGTGAAGCCCGGCACACGGCCGCGGCCGGCTACTGCCCCCGATAGTCGTCACGGCGGCCCGGCCCCGGCGCCGACCGGGGGCACCCGCCCGGCGCCGGCCGTACGGAACTGCGAAACCGCTGGTCAGTCGAGGTGCACGGCCCGGTCGGGCGGTGGGCGGTGAGGACCGTCCAAGCGCTCGGGGAGCGCCCGGAGGAGGGCCGGGCGCTCCGCGTCGTCTACGACTCCGCGTAGTTTCCGAGCTCGTTGCCGCGTTTCTGCGGGTCTGTCAAGAATGTCCCGGTCGCAAGGCAGCGCGGCCCGATTCCGCCGCGCACCCCGCCCGCTCCGGCCCACCGGCCGGGGCGCCCAGGCCGTCCGCACGGCTCCGCGGGCCTGTTCCTCCCGAACACGCTTCGCGATGTCCGCGTGCCCGGAATCGGCCCCCGACCGATGGAAGAGGTTGTCCCCCTCCATGCAGCTCCCGCTCCCCAAGAACCTGTCGCTGACGCACCGCCCGCACGCCTTCTTCGCGAGCGTGGGTACGCTGACCGTGGCCGGCACGGCGATCCTGGCGCTGGCCCTGCCGCAGGACACCTCCACCGCCGTCGCGGCCGCCCCGGTCGCCGCGGCCCCGGCCGCCACCCAGGCCGCTGCAGCCCCGGCGCAGCCCCAGGCCGACGCGCAAGCCCAGGCCGACGCGCAGGCCAAGGCGGACGCCGACGCCAAGGCCGCCGCGGACGCGAAGGCCGCCGCCGACGCCAAGGCCGCGGCGGATGCCAAGGCCGCCGCCGACGCCAAGGCCGCGGCGGATGCCAAGGCCGCCGCGGACGCGAAGGCCAAGGCACAGGCCGCGTCCCGCTCGCAGCAGCGCAGCGCCCTGAAGGCCGCGCCGACCGGCAGCCCCAAGCAGATCGCCGCACAGCTCGTGCCGGCCAACCAGCTGGCCTGCTTCAGCAACATCGTGTTCCACGAGAGCAGCTGGAACATCCACGCCGTGAACAAGTCCTCCGGCGCGTACGGCCTGGTGCAGGCGCTCCCGGCCTCCAAGATGGCCTCGGCCGGTGCCGACTGGCGCGACAACGCCGCCACCCAGATCAAGTGGGGCCTCAACTACATGAACAGCCGGTACGGCAGCCCGTGCGGCGCCTGGGCCTTCTGGCAGGCGCACCACTGGTACTGATCCGGCCCGGAGCCGACCGACGCCGCGGGGCCCGTGGAACCGACCACGTGCCCCGCGGCGTCCGCGTCCGACCGGAATTCCGCCTCGTCACCGGACGCGGCACTCCCCGCGACCCCCGGTGACCGATTGTCGGTATTCCGTGGCTGCGGCGTGAAGATGTCGGATGCGATCGATCGACTCTGACCGCATTTGGAGCGATTGGGTCCGCTTGGGGACATTGCGGGGGCCTGTAGACCTCTTTAGCCTCCCCGCCATGGCTACCCTCATCTCCGTCGTGCTCCCCGCCCACGATCGGAACGGCCAGCTGAAGGAGTGCCTCGACGCACTGCTCGCCCAGTCGTTCCGCGACTTCGAGATCGTCCTCGTCGTCGACACCTCACCGGACTGCCCGGAACGCGTCGCCGAGGCCTACGGCATGCGCGACCCCCGGGTCAGCGTGCTGCGGCTGAACGCGGCGGTCGGGATCGGCCGCGCCCGCAACGCCGGCGCCGCCCGCGCCACCGGCGACTACCTGCTCTTCCTCGACAGCGACCACCTGCTCGACGAGGACGCCTTCGCCGCGCTCGCCGAACGGCTGGAGGAGACCGGCGAGGTGGACGTCCTCCAGTTCGGCCACAACCGGTTCTACCGCGACAAGGTGTGGCCCGGCGGCGCCGAACGAGTGCTCGCCGAGGCCGGACCCGAGGTCACCACGGCCGCCGAGCGGCCCGCCCTGCTCGGCACCCCGCCACTGGTCTGGGACCGCCTGCTGCGCCGCGGCACCGTGCCCGCCTTCCCGGACGGCCACTACGACGAGATCCCGGTGGTGCACGCCGCGATGCTGGCCGCCCGCCGGGTGGCCGTGCTGCCGCGCGAGTGCGTCACCATCCGCCGCCGCCACACCCTGAACCCGGTCGGCTCGCCCGGCGCCAGCCAGTTCGACCTGTTCGAGCAGTACGCCCGCAGCTTCGAGCTGCTCGCCGGCTCGCCGGACGCCACCGCCCTGTGGCCGCAGCTGTTCACCAGGATGGTCCGGCACTACCTCTTCGTCTTCGACCTCGGCGGCTGCGTGGACCGCTCCGAGCGCCCCCAGTTCTTCCAGCGGGCCTCCGAGCACTACCGCGGCTACCAGCCCGAGGGCTACCGCCGGCCGGACGGCCGCGAGGGCGTCAAGTTCTCGCTGCTCTCCAGCGGCGCCTACGCCGCCTTCGAGGTCGCCAAGCTCTCGCACATAGCCCGCGGCGCGGTCACCGGCCGCCGGTAGGCGTACGGCTGCCGCACAGGGGCCGCACAGGGGCGCGGGGAACTGCGCGGATCCGGGGGCGGGCGTCACGACAGCACGGGCCGAGCCGTAATGCGCGTGGTGGCCCGCATCCGAATTGCGCGGTTCTCCCCAGCCTTCGGTTTGGAGGTGCCCCCACGCGCCCCTTGTGATGAACCACGCGCCCTTGTCGTGCCCGCCTCAGACGTGTGCGGTGCCGCCGTCGGCGGCCATCGCCGCGGCGATCCGGCGGCCGGTCTCCCGCCACTCCTCGGCGGGCACCTTCGGCAGCAGGTCGTCCCAGACCGGGAGCAGGCTGCCGCGCAGCTGCATCATCCCGGCGGGCCGGCCGATCAGCCAGACGTGCAGATGGGCGGCGCCGTCGCCCCACTTGTTCTGGTGCACCCGGGCGATCCCGCCGAGCGACATCACGGCCCGCTCGACCCGCTGCAGCATCGGGCCGAGCTCCGCGGCCCGCTCCGGCGGCAGGTCGGCGAGGTCGTGGTGGGCCCGGGGCTGGAGCAGCACGATCGCCGGGACGGCCGCGGGCTCGCCGGGGCCGGAGAGCCGCCAGTGCTCGTCCGTCCACAGGAAGTCCGCGTCGGGCCGGGCGCACTGGCTGCAGTCCGCGGGCCCGTTTTCGCCGTCCCGGGGCGGCTCGGGCAGTTCGGGCGCCTTCAGAGGCTTGACCTTGATGTCGCCCTCGAACGGGAAGATGTCCCAACCGGGCATGCCGTCCGCGGGGAAGGGCACGGACTCGCCGATCGGCAGGCGGGCGAGGTACGGGTTCGCATGATCGTCGCTCATGGGCCGAGTCTGCCGGATGACACCCCGTCACCCCGTGGCCGGGGTCGGCACCGCGGGCCCGCCGGTTTGCGATGATCGGCCCATGGCCACCGGACTGGAACGCGCCCTGACCGCCGCCCTGCGGGGCGAGGTGCGCTTCGACACCGCCGAACGCGCCGTCTACGGCCACGACGCCTCCAACTACCGGCACGTCCCGCGCGGCGTGGTCAAGCCCGCCGACCTCGACGACGTCCGGGCCGCCGTCGCGCTCTGCCGCGAGTTCGGCGTGCCGGTGGTGCCGCGCGGCTCCGGGACCAGCATCGGCGGTCAGGCGATCGGCCCCGGGGCGGTCGTGCTGGACTTCCGCCGCCGGCTGGGGCGGGTGCTCTCGGTGGACCCGGACGCCCGCACCGCCCGGGTCGAGCCCGGCACCGTCCTGGACGACCTGCAGCGTGCGGCCCGCCCGCACGGGCTGCGCTTCGGGCCGGACCCGTCCACGCACAGCCGCTGCACCCTCGGCGGGATGATCGGCAACAACGCCTGCGGCTCGCACTCGGTGGCCTGGGGCCGCACCTCGGACAACGTGCACGCGCTCGACGTGCTGCTCGCCGACGGCACCGAGTTCACCGCCGGCGGGCCGCTGGACGCCGCCGCCCGCGCCGCGCTGCGCAAGCTGCCCGGCCGCGAGGGCGCCCTGCACCGCGCCCTGCAGGACCTCGCCGGCGCCCACCTGGCCGTGCTGCGGCAGGCCATGCCCGCACTGCCCCGCCGCGGCTCCGGCTACCCGCTCGACGCGCTGCTGCCCGAGCAGGGCTACGACCTGGCGCGTGCCCTGACCGGCACCCTCGGCAGCTGCGCCGTGCTGCTCGGCGCCACCGTCCGGCTGGTGCCCGACCCGCCGGCCCGCGCCCTGGTGGTCGCCGGCCACCCCGACGAGGGCGCCGCCGCCGACGCCGTGCCCGCGCTGCTCCCGCTGGGCCCGCTCACCGTGGAGGGGATGTCCGCCGACCTGGTCGCCGCACTGCTCGCGGCCGGCCGCCGCCCGGCCGCCCTCGACCGGCTGCCCGAGGGCGCGTGCTGGCTCTTCCTGGAGGTCGGCGGCGCCACCCCGGCGGCCGCCGGCGAGGCCGCGCAGGCCCTCGCCGAGGCCGTCCGGCGGGCCGGCCGCGCCACCGCCGCGGTGGTCACCGACCCCGCCGAGCAGCGCGCACTGTGGCGGATCCGGGAGACCGGCGCGGGCATCGTCACCCGGCTCCCCGGCGGCGGCGAGGCGTGGCCCGGCTGGGAGGACTCCGCCGTCCCCGTCGAGCACCTCGGCGACTACCTGCGCGCGCTGCGCGGTCTGCTCGCCCGGCACCGGCTGCGCGGCGTCCCGTACGGGCACTTCGGCGAGGGCTGCGTCCACCTGCGGCTGGACTTCCCGCTCACCGATCCCGCCCGGCTGCCCGCCTTCCGCGCTTTCCTGGAGGAGGCAGCGGACCTGTGCGTCTCGTACGGCGGCTCGCTCTCCGGTGAGCACGGCGACGGCCAGGCCCGGGCCGAGCTGCTGCCCCGGATGTACCCGCCGGAGGTCCTGGAGCTGTTCCGCCGCTTCAAGGGCGTCTGGGACCCGGACGGCCTGCTCAACCCGGGGGTGCTGGTCGACCCCCGGCCGCTCGACGCCGACCTGCGCTTCCCCGGCCGGGACCTGCCGGTCACGCTGCCCCTCGCGGAGGACGGCGGCAGCCTGCTGAAGGCGGTGCACCGCTGCGTCGGCGTCGCCGCCTGCGTGGACACCTCCTCCGGTGTGATGTGCCCGAGTTACATGGCCACCGGCGAGGAGCGGCACTCCACCCGCGGCCGGGCCCGGCTGCTCGCCGAGATGCTGCGCGGCGAACTCGTCACCGACGGCTGGCGCTCGGAGGAGGTCCGCGAGGCGCTCGACCTCTGCCTCGGCTGCAAGGGCTGCGCGAGCGACTGCCCGGTCCATGTCGACATGGCGACTTACAAGGCCGAGTTCCTGCACCGCCACTACCGGTGGCGGCCGCGCCCGGCCTCCCACCTCGCGCTCGGCTGGCTGCCGCTGTGGCTGCGTGGCGCCGCCCTCGCCCCGCGGCTCGCCGACCGCCTGCTGCGGTCCGGGCCGGGCGGCGCCGCACTCAAGCGGCTCGGCGGGATCGACCCCCGGCGCAGCCTGCCCGCGCTGCCGGAGCAGACCTTCACCGCCTGGTTCCGCCGGTGGCGGGCCGCGCACCCCGTCCGACCCGGTGCGCAGCCGGTGCTGCTCTGGCCGGACAGCATGGCGGAGCTGCTCGACCCGGAGCCGGCCCGGGCCGCCGTCGAGGTGCTGGAGCGCCTGGGCTTCGAGGTGCGGCTGCCCTCCGGCCCGGTCTGCTGCGGGCTCACCCTGCTCTCCACCGGCCAACTCGGTCTCGCCCGGCGGGTGATGCGGCGCAGCCTGCGAGCCGTCCCGGCGGGGCTGCCGGTGGTCGGCCTGGAGCCGAGCTGCACCGCGGCGCTGCGCGAGGAACTGCCCCGGCTGCTCGGCCGAGAGGCCGGCGAACTGCCGTCCCGGGTAAGGACGTTCGCCGAGTTCCTGGACGGCACCGGGGTCGCGCTGCCCCGGCTGGAGGCGGACGCGGTCACCCAGGTGCACTGCCACCAGCACGCCGTCCTCGGCACCGCGGCCGACCGGAGCGTGGAGCGGCGGATGGGTGTGCGCAACGAGGTGCTGGACTCCGGCTGCTGCGGCCTGGCCGGCAACTTCGGCATGGAGCGCGGGCACTGGGAGGTGTCGGTGGCGGCGGCGGAGCGGGTGCTGCTGCCGGCGGTGCGCGCGGCCGCCCCGGACACCGTGGTGCTCGCGGACGGCCTGAGCTGCCGCACCCAGATCGCCCAACTCGCGGACGGGCGGCGGGCCGTCCACCTGGCGGAGCTGGTCCGGCGGGCGCTGCGCGAGGCGCAGTAGCCGGGGCGGGAACACCGGTGCACGGTCGTGGCGCGGCCGGCGGGGCGCCGCCACAATGGCACGGTGACGATCACCACCGCCGAGGCGGACACCATCCTCGCCGACCACTTCGCGCCCTGGGTGCAGGCGCTCAAGCTCTCCGTCACCGAGACCGGTGACCGGCACGCCGTGCTCCGGCTGCCCTGGTCGGACGAACTCGCCCGCGAGGGCGGCGGCCTGAGCGGCCAGGCCCTGATGGCGGCCGCCGACACGGCGACCGTGGTCGCCGTGTCCGCGGCCCGCGGCGGATTCGGCCCGATGACCACGATCCAGCAGTCGACCACCTTCCAGCGGGCGGTGGTCGGCGCGGACGTCCTGGTGACCGCCCGGATCACCAAGCTGGGCCGCCGACTCGCCTTCGTGGACGTGGTGATGACGGCCGAGGGCCAGGAGGAACCGGCCGCGCACGCCAGCACCGTGTACGCCTTCCCCGGCTGATCACGTCCGACCCCTACTCACCGGGCCTACCGCGCAGTAGCCTCACCGGGCCGCACCCCACTGCGGCCCCCACCACCCCTGGAGGCCCGATGCGCACACCCCTGCCCGGAGGCGTCAGACTCGCCGTCGCCGCAGCCCTGTTCACCGCCTCGGCACTCGGCCTGACGGCGGCTCCGGCCGCCGCGGCCGAGCACCGTCCCGTCCCCGCCGACGTGCCGCGCTGGTACCTGGCCCTCGGCGACTCGCTCGCCGCCGGCTACCAGACCACCCCGGACGGCGGCCGGGTGGTCGGCCGTGGCTACGCCCAGGACATCGCCCGCGTGCTGGGCGAGCGGGCCGCCGCCCGCCACCGCCCGTTCGACTTCACCGACCTCGGCTGCCCGGGCGAGACCACCGGCACCATGGCGAACGGCGGCTGCCCCTGGCCGCACCCCTGGACGGACTCCCAACTCGCCGCCGCCGAGCGCTTCCTGCGCGAGCACCGCAAGGACCGGGTGCTGGTGACGATCGACATCGGCGCCAACGACGTGAACCGCTGCGCGAGCGGCGGCACCATCGACCTGCCGTGCGCCCTGCAGGGCATCGCCACCGCGGGCCGCGGCCTGTCCGACATCCTCGGCCGGCTGCGGGCGGCGGCCGGACCGCACGCCCGGATCGTCGGCATGAACCTCTACGACCCCTTCCTGGCCGCCTGGTTGACCGGCGAGCAGGGCAGGGCGACGGCCGCGGCGTCGCTGCCGCTCTCGCACGCGCTGAACGCCGCGATCGGCATCGCCGACGCGGCGCACGGGGTGCCGACCGCGGACGTCGCCCGGGCCTTCGACACCGACGAGTTGCGCCCGGTGCCGTTCAACGGCGCCCGGGTGCCGCTGAACGTGGCCCGCATCATGCAGTGGACCAACATGGCGCGCGGCGACATCCACGCCAACGACGCCGGCTACCAGGTGATCGCCGACACCTTCCTGGCGAAGCTCTAGCGGTTCCGGTTCCTGCTCCGGGCCGCGGGCAGCGCGACCGGCCGGGCGGCACACCCCACCGTCCGGCCGGCCCCCGTGCCCCCGCGTGATCCCCTGGTTCCGTTGGTTCCGCTGGTTCCCCTGGCTCCGTTGGTTCCGCTACTGCGGCGATTCCTCGGCGCAGATGGTGGTGACGAACTCGGCGACCCGCTCCTGCGGCATGTGCCGGGCGATGTCCGCCTCGCTGATCATGCCGACCAGCTTGTGGTCGGGGTGGTTGATCACCGGCAGGCGGCGGACGAGGTGCTGTTCCATGACCCGCAGGACCTGTTCGGCGTCCTCGTCCTCCTCGATCACCATCGGCCGGCCGACGGCGAGGTCGACCGCCTTGATCTTCGTCGGGTCGAGTCCCTCGGCGACGCACTTCAGCACGATGTCCCGGTCGGTGAGGATGCCCAGCAGCTTCTGGTTCTCGCCGCAGATCGGCAGCGCCCCGACACCCCGGTCCTTCATGATCCTGGCCGCGTCGGCCAGCGTCTCGAACTCCCCGACGCACTCGGCGCCCGGGTGCATGATCTCTCTGGCTGTGGTCATGGTCAGGCCTCCCGCCGTGCCTCAGACCTCCGTCCCTCCATCGTGGTCCCGGCCCCGCGGGCCCGCCACCTCGGGCCGCGAGCCGTTCACCGCGCCGCCGGGCGCCTCCAGCGGGTCACGGGCCAACACCTCGTCCAGCGCCGGGAGATCGGGCAGCTCCAGCTGCTCGGGGCCGGGCTCGGGGGCTGGTGCGGGGGCCGACCGGGGGGCCGGCGCGGGCTTCTCGGTGACGCTGTCGAGGAAGCGGAGCAGCTCCACCGGGAAGGGCAGCACCAGCGTGGAGTTCTTCTCCGCCGCGACCTCCACCACGGTCTGCAGCAGCCGCAGTTGGAGCGCGGCCGGGGTGCTGCTCATGATCGCGGCCGCCTCGGACAGCCGGGCCGAGGCCTGGTACTCGCCGTCCGCGGTGATGATCCGCGCGCGGCGCTCCCGTTCCGCCTCCGCCTGTCGCGACATCGAGCGCTTCATCGATTCCGGCAGGGCGACGTCCTTGATCTCCACCCGGTCGATCTCGATGCCCCAGTCCAGCGCCGGGCTGTCCAGCATCAGCTCCAGGCCCTGGTTCAGCGGCTCGCGGTTGGCCAGCAGGTCGTCGAGCTCGCTCTTGCCGATGATCGACCGGAGCGAGGTCTGGGCGACCTGGGAGATCGCGAAGTTGTAGTCCTGCACGTTGACGGTGGCCTTCACCGGGTCCATGACCCGGAAGTAGACGACGGCGTCGACCCGCACCGTCACGTTGTCGCGGGTGATGCCCTCCTGCGCGGGGATCGGCATCGTGATGATCTGCACGTTCACCCGCTTCAGCCGGTCCGCGATCGGCAGCAGCCAGGCCAGGCCCGGGTCCCGGACGTCGTCCCGCACCCTGCCGAACCGGAACACCACACCGCGCTGGTACTGCTGCACCACCCGGATGCTCACCCCGGCCCACACGGCCAGGACGATCAGTGCGCCCAGAATCGCGTCGAGAACGATCATTGCGTCACCTCTGGCACACGCAGGGACCCCGCTCTCCACGCTACTCCGATGTCCACGGGCCGCCCGGATCCCGCGGCCCGGCCGGCCCGCAGCACCTACGATCTGCGACATGGAGCCGCCCTCACCACCGCCTTCCCGCGGCCCGGACCGCGACCGGCCCCGCCCGCTCCCCGCGGCCGAGGACCCGCGGGCCCCGGGCCACCCGGCCGCCGCGGCCGCCGCCACCCGCAGCCTCGCCGAGCTGGACGGGATCGTCACCCACTGCCGGGCCTGCCCGCGGCTGGTCGCCTGGCGCGAGGAGGCGGCCCGCACCAAGCGGCGCGCCTACCTGGCGGACGAGTACTGGGCCCGGCCGATCCCCGGCTTCGGGCCGGCCGACGCGGCCCTGGTCATCGTCGGGCTCGCCCCGGCCGCACACGGTGCCAACCGCACCGGCCGGATCTTCACCGGCGACCCGTCCGGCGACCTGCTGTACGCCGCGCTGCACGAACTCGGCCTCGCCTCGCAGCCGCACGCCACCTGGCGGGACGACGGGATGGAGCTGTTCGGGGTGCGGATCACCGACCCGGTGCGGTGCTGCCCGCCGGAGAACCGGCCGACCCGGGACGAGCGGGACACCTGCCGGCCGTGGATCGCCCGCGAGTTCGCGTACCTGCGGCCGACCGTCCGCGCGGTGGTCGCCCTCGGCGGGTTCGCCTGGGAGGCCGTCCTGCCCGCCCTCGCCGCCTCCGGCCGGACGGTCCCCCGCCCGCGGCCCGCCTTCGGGCACGGTGCCCGCGCCACCCTCCCGGCCGTGGACGGCGGGTCGCCGCTGGAGCTCTTCGGCTGCTACCACGTGAGCCCGCGCAACACCTACACCGGCCGCCTCACCCCGGCCATGCTCCGCGACCTGCTGGCGGCGGCCGCAGGCACGGCGGGCCTGCTCTGACCCCTCCGGGACGCCCGCACCGCCCCGGTGCGGCGCCGCTCAGAAGGCCGCCGGTTCGCCCGCCCTGCGCCAGACCTCCGGGAGGCGGGCCCGGTCGGCGGCCGCCGCGGTGAGCTGGCGGTCGTAGAGGACGCCGTAGGCGAAGGCGTGCTCCGGGTCGGCGGCGGCGAGGTCGTGCAGGGTGCGGCCCGCGAGGACGGCGTCCTGGTGGGTGCCGAGGAGGTCCTGGAGGTCCTTCATCCACCGGGTGAAGCGGTCGGCGGCGGGCCCGGCCGGCTCACCGGCGTAGCGGGCGCGTTTGGCCGCCTTCCGGGCCTCGTGCAGGGCGGTGGCGGCGGCCTCGCCGGGTTCGGCGCCGCGGGCCGCCTCGATCCGGCGGGCGGTGCGGCGCTGCTGGCGGCGGGCGACCCGGGCGAGCTCGCGCGGGGCCGGGCGGTCGGCGCGGACGGTGAAGCGCGGCTCGGCGACGAGGCCGCGCAGCGCGGCGAGCAGGGCGGGGAAGCCGGGGCCGTCGAGGGCGGCGAGCGCCTCGGGGCGCGCGTTCGCGGTGCGTTCGGCGGCCCACGCGGCGAGCGCGGCGGCGACCTCGTCCGGCCGGCAGTCCTCGGGCAGGGCGCGGGCCTCGGCGGTGAGCCGTTCGGCGAGGACCTCGGTGTCGCGGGCGGCGCCGAGGGCCGAGGCGAGGTCCTTGAGCGCGGTGACGAGGGCGGTGGTGTCGGCGCCGATCAGCGGCCGGTAGGCCTGCAGGGTGCTGCGCAGCCGGCGGCAGGTGACCCGCATCCGGTGGACGGCGTCCGGCTCGTCGGCGCGGACGGCCGCCGCCAGGTCGGCGAGGGTCTCGGTCTGCCGGGAGATCCAGGCGCCGAGGACCGTGCCGGCGGTGGGCTCGGCTCCGTGCGGCACGCTGACCACCCTCTTCCCGGGTCTCCAGGGTATGCCCGCGGGGGCGCGGAGCGGGCGCTCCTGACGCCGGGTCACCCGCGCGGACGCTTACACCGTCCTGATCCACGACCTGGCATACTCGCTGTCCATGACCGAGAGCCGGGCGACGAGGGTTCTGCGGGCCGCGGTGTTCACCGCCCTCGCGGTGCCGCTCGCTGCCCTGGGCCAGGTCGTGCTGACGGGTCGGCCGCTGCCCGTGACGCTGGTCCTGGCGTGCACCGCGGCCGTGTTCCTGGTGGCCCTGGTGCTGGACGGCGCCCGGCACGGCCTGGGGCGGCTGGCGGCGGTGATGGTCCCGGTCGAGCTGCTGCTGAACACCGCGTTCAACCTCGGGCAGGACGGCTGCACGACGGTCGCCGCCCGGTCGCACGGGGTGGATCTGCTGGTCTGCGGCGGCGGTTCGGTGGACGGCAGCCCGATGCTGTCGGGCCTCGCCGGGCAGTCCGCCGGTTCGCTGCGGCTGCTGGTGCTACTGGCGCACCTGGCGCTGGCGCTCGCCGCCGCGCTGTGGCTGCGCCTCGGTGCGGCCGCGCTCGGCGGGGCGGCGCAGGTGCTGCGCGCGCTGCGGGCGGTGGCCGGGGCGGTCGTCCGTCACCTGCTGTCGTTCCTCGCGCCGCTGCCGGCCTGCCCGGCCGAGCTGGCGCCCTCGCCGGACGCGCGGGAGCCACTGCCCCGCCCGGAGTCCGTCGTTCCCTCGCCGGCGCCGCGCCGCGGCCCGCCGGTGTTCGCGCTCGCCTGCTGACGGCACTGCCGTCGGGCGGGCGGGCCCCGCGTGCCTTCCCCCTTCTCTTCGGTGCACCGCTGCGCGGCCGCGCGGCCCGGTGGTGCGCCCGTACGCGAGGATTCGACGGATCATCATGAGCACCCAGCCCCAGCAGTCCCGCACCTCCGCCCGGGAGCGCCTCCAGGAGGCCCACCGCCGGGAGAAGAAGGCCGCCGCGCTGCGGCGGCGCACCGTCGTCGCGGTGAGCGTCGTGGCGGCGCTGGCCGTGGTCGGCGGCACGGTGGCGGCGATCGCCACCGCCACCTCCTCGGACGCGGACCCGGCGGCCTCGGCGCCGCTGACGGTGCCGGCCAACACCACGGGCCAGGACGGCACCGTGGTGGTGTACGGCAAGGCCGACGCGCCGCACACGCTGCAGGTGTACGAGGACTTCCGCTGCCCGGTCTGCAAGCAGTTCGAGGCCTCCGCCGGCCGGGCGGTGCAGCAGCTCGCGGACAGCGGCCAGTACAAGATCGAGTACCACCTGGCGGCGTTCCTGGACAAGAACCTCGGCGGCAAGGGCTCGCGGACGGCGCTGGCCGCCGCGGGGGCCGCGCTGAACGAGGGCGTGGACAAGTTCAAGCAGTTCCACGACGTGCTGTACGCCAACCAGCCGGACGAGCGCGAGGACGGCTTCGGGGACGTCAACCGGATCCTGGAGCTGGCGGAGAAGGTCCCCGGCCTGAAGACCGGGGCGTTCACCAAGGCGGTCACCGAGGGCACCTACCGGCCGTGGGCGGCCAAGGTCGACGCGGCGTTCTCCGCCAGCGGCGCCCAGGGCACCCCGACGGTGGTGCTCGACGGCAAGGTGCTGAACGTCTTCGGCCAGGACGGCAAGCCGGTGACCGGCGAGCAGTGGACGGCGCTGGTCCGCAAGACGACCGGAGCCTGACATGGCCTCCGGTGCGACGATCGGTGCGGGGCGGGGCCTCGCCCGGCTGCTGGTGGTGGGCGGGCTGCTCGGCCTGGCGGCCTCGGCGGTCCTGACCTTCGACAAACTGCGGATGCTGGAGAACCCGGCCTACCGGCCCGGCTGCAGCATCAATCCGGTGATCAGCTGCGGTTCGGTGATGCGCACCGGCCAGGCGTCGGTCTTCGGCTTCCCGAACCCGCTGCTCGGCCTGGCGGCGTTCGCGGTGCTGGTCGCGGCCGGCGCGGGCCTGCTGGCCGGTGCCCGCTACCGCCGCTGGTACTGGCTGGGCCTGCAGGCCGGCGCCCTGGCCGGCCTGGCCTTCACCGTCTGGCTGATCACCCAGGCGCTGTACGAGATAGGCGCGCTCTGCCCGTACTGCATGGTGGTGTGGGCCGTGGTCGGGCCGCTGGCCTGGTACCTCACCCTGCACAACCTGCGGACGGGCGTCCTGCCGGCCCCCCGCTGGTGGCCGTCGGTGGCCCGCTACCACTGGGTCGTGCCGGCACTCTGGTACCTCGGCATCGCCCTGCTGGTGCTCAACAGGTTCTGGTACTACTGGCGCACCCTGATCTGACGGCACACCGTCGATGCCTCCCACCTGGGGTTTTCCAGATGGGAGGCATCGGCCTTCCCCCTCTGGGCCGTCTACGGGCCGTCCGGGCGAACGGCCGCACCTCCACCGAGGGGCTGCGCCACCAGGAGGGCCGCCCCGGCGTGGAGTACGTCGTGCTCGACCGGGCCGGGCGGCTGCAGCTGCCCGCTGAGTTCACGGCGGCGCTCCGGCTCTCCCGCCGGGTGCGCCTGGAGCTGGGGCAGGACCACATCGGTGTGTGGCCGGTGGTGGACGGGCCGCAGGAGGAGCCGCGATGACGGATGTGATGGTCTCGGCCGAGGACGTGCGGCGCAGCTTCGGCAGCGGGCCGCGGGCCGTGGCACTTTCCGTCAACGGCCGAAGCCTGCTGCCCGCGGCCGGCCCGCTCGCCCGGGCCGCGGCGCCCGCACCGGCCCGCAGCACGGCGGCGTCCACCACCGGTTCACGTAGCCCCGGGCGGGCCCGTCACCCGTCGGCGAGCGCCTCGTCGGTCAGTGCCGCCGCCTCCGCCAGGGCGGCGGCGGCCTCGGTGCGGAACAGGCCGTGCGCCCGCCGGGCGAAGTCCGCGGGCGCACCCGGCAGCCGTCCGGCGGCGTCCACGGCGCCCTTCTCGTTGACCAGCCACCGCCCGGCCCGGCCGTGCAGGGCGTGCGCCAACAGCCCGACCACCCGGAACAGGCAGCCGTGCACGTAGGCGGTGTCGTGCGGAGCCTTGGCCGCGTTGGCGAGGGTGAACGGCGCCTCCCAGCGGGCGGTCGCGACCAGTGCGGCACCGAGCGCGGCCGGGTAGTGCACCACCTCGGCCCGCAGCCGGGCGAGTTCTCCGGTGGGATCGGCGAGCACCCGGCCGAGGGCCAGCTCGCCCGGGTAGGCGTGGGCGTGGAAGCCGAGCGGATGCCCGGCCTGGACGCCCGTCGCGTACCGGCCGGCCCGGGCCTCGTCCCAGTGGTGGCGCACCCGGTCGAGATCGCGGTAGATGAAGTCGATCCGGGCGCCGCCGACGGTGAGCCAGGCGCCGCCGTCCACCCACGGCCCCCAGCCGCCGGGCTCGGTGACCTCCACCGGCCGGCCGGCCGCCCGGGCGGCAGACTCCCGCAGGGCGCCGGTGTCCAGCGGGCCTCGGTAGTAGAGGCCGAGGTCGGTGTCGGAGTCGGGGCGGTGGGTGCCACGGGCCCGGCTGCCGCCGAGGCAGACGCCCACGACGCCGTCCACGGCGGCGAGTTCGGCCGCGAGCCGGCGGACCGGCACCCCGGCCGGCAGGTTTCCGGTCACCAGGTTTCCGGTCGGAAGGTCGTCGGTTGCGTCCACCCGCCGATGGTCCATCGCCGGGGCGTCAGCCGTCGAGCGGCTTTCCCATGCAGACGCTCTGCTCGGAGTGCTTGTAGAAGCCGAACTTGGTGATCGGCAGGTAGCCCTCCGAGGCGTAGAGCGCGATCGCCTCGGGCTGCTCGGTGCCGGTCTCCAGGACGAGCCTGGTCCGCCCGGCCCCGCGCGCGGTGGACTCCAGGTGGCGCAGCAGGGCGCGGGCGAGGCCCCGCCCGCGCGCCCGCTCCACCACGTACATCCGCTTGAGCTCGGCGTCGCCGGCGCGCAGCCCGTCGGCGTCGGCCTCCTTGGCGCGCCAGCCGCCGCAGGCGACCGGCTCGCCGTCGAGGTAGCCGACCACGAACAGGCCGCCCGGCGGGTCGAAGTGGTCCTCGTGCATCGACGTCTGGTCGACGTCCCCGTACCGGCGGACGTACTCCTGCTGCACCTCCGCGGCGAGCTTGGCCGCGTCGGGGTGGCCGTAGCCGGTGGTCCGCAGCTCCAGGTCCGAGGTCTTCGGGGTGTTCGACATGGTCACCAAGCCTAAAGGGGCCGATCAGCGGCCCTCGAACCGGGCGACCAGCTCGTCCTTGCCGAACATCCGGGCGGTGTCCAGGGCGGAGGGGGTGCCGGCGGTCGGGTCGGCGCCGCCGTCGAGCAGGGCGGTGACCACCTCGTCGTGGCCCTTGAAGACGGCACCGGCGAGCGGGGTCTGGCCGCGGTCGTTGGCCCGGTCGGCGTCGGCGCCGTGCTTCAGCAGGGCGGCCACCGCGGCGGCGTGCCCGTGGTAGGCGGCGAGCATCAGCAGGCTGTCGCCGCGCTCGTTGGAGAGGTCGGCGGGGGCGCCGGCCGCCAGGTAGGCGGCGAGCAGTTCGGCGTCGCCGGACCGGGCGGCGTCGAACAGCCGGCCGGCCAGTTCGACGACCTCGGGGTCGGGCGTCTGCGGGGTCTCGTCGGTCATGGGCGGGCCTTCCTGGGGGTGCTGCCGGGCGCAACCTCGGTGCGCGGATTCCGGTACGCACCGTAGCGGAAGGGCCCCGGCCGCGGGGTCACGCATCCGTTCGAGCGAACTTCCCGGTTCAGCCGAGGGCGATCACTCCGCAGGGGGACGCCTTGGAGCGCACGGCCGGGGCTCGGTGCGCATACCCCCGATGCATCGGACGCGAGCAGATCCACCCGTTTGCCACGTTCCATCGTCTATTACTTTTTGTCACGATTAGAACACTTTCAGTAACACTTGTCCCCGCCCCCTCACGAGGAGCTGACCACGTGATCCTCTCCATTTCCGGCATCGTCCTCTTCGGCACCATCGCCTTCCTCTTCTTCCGCCGGGACGGACTCAAGGTCTCGCACGCCCTGGTGTGCGCACTGTTCGGCTTCTACGTCGCGGGCTCCTCGATCGCCCCCAGCATCACCGCGGGCGGCGCGACACTGGCCAGCCTCATCGGCGGCATCAAGTTCTGAATCCCCCGGCACGACCGCGGCCCGGGAGCGGACCCACCGCCCCGGGCCATCACCCATCCCACCCCCGTCCCATCGCCGTCCCACCGCCGTCCCACCGCCCCGCCCCATCCCTGTCCCACCGCTCGGGGAGCCCGCCATGTCCCTCACCCGCCATCTCCACCGCGGTCGCGACCTCGCCCGCACCGCAGGCGACCACGCCGCCGACATGTTCGCGCCGCTCACGCTCATCGGCCGCGGGCTGCGCCACCACCTCGACTGGACGAAGGGCCGCTGGGCCGCGACCCCCAAGGAGCGGCGCGGTCCCACGCTGTTCCTGACCGCCGCACTCGCGCTCGGCGTCTTCCTGCTGCCGCACGGACTGCTGTTCGCCCTGGTCGCCCTGATGGCCAGCGCCGCCTGGGCCGGTCGCCGCCCCAAGGCCGCGCCCGCCCCGGAGCCCGACGCCGCCGACCTGAAGCTCGCCGCGCTGTACGCCGCCCTCACCCCGTACCTCGCCGGGCCGGACGACATGAGCCCGCTCTACACCCTCGACGGCCACTACAAGAACGCGTTCGGCGGGTGGGAGTTCGACGGCGACGGCCGGCTCTGCGCGCTGGAGATCGCCTACCCCGCGTACTTCACCGACACCGAGCCGGCCGCCCGCGCCCGGATCGAGCAGGTGGTCCAGGGCAAGGCGGGCCGGGCCCGGGAGTACCGCTTCGACTGGGACGAGGAGTCCAACCGGCTGCGGGTCACCGCGCTCGCCCCGCTGGCCACCGACATCGCCGCGCAGCGCTTCGTCACCGCGCCGGGCGAGATCGTGCTCGGCTTCACCGACGCCCTCGGCACCAGCCGCACCATCCCGGTCACCCAGGGGGGCACCGTCACCCAGCAGCCGCCCGTGGTGTGGCGGGTCGGCCCGCGCAGCGCCGAGCCGCACCTGCTGGCCCTCGGCTCCAGCGGCTCCGGCACCTCCACCCTGCTGCGCTCGATCGCGCTGCAGGCGCTGCCGCACGGCGACCTGGTGGTCATCGACGGCGCCGGCACCGGCGAGCACGCCTGCCTGGTCAACCGGCCCGGCGTGCACACCGTGGAGACCAGCCTGCACGGCGCGGTCGCCGCCCTGGAGTGGGCCGCCAAGGAGACCGAGCGGCGGCTCGGCCTGCTGAACGCGGCCCGGCACCACGGGGTGGCCGCCCCCGAGGAGGCCACCCGGCCGCTGTGGCTGCTGCTCGACCATCCGACGGAGCTCAGCGAGCTGGCCCAGGCCGAGGAGCGCCCGGACCCGCAGGACCTGCTGGAGGTCCCGCTGCGGCACGGCCGGGCCGCCCGGGTCACCGTGGTGATCGCCGAGGACGTCGAGGCGGCGGCGCGGCTGCGGCCCACCGTCCGCGCCGCCACCCGCACCAAGGTGGTGCTCGGCCCGGTCTCCCCGGACCTCGGCCGACTCGCGCTCGGCGCCGCACTGGACATCACCCCCGCCGCGCACACCCCGGCCGGCCGCGGCTACGCCCGGGTCGGCGCCGCCGCCCCCGTCCGGCTGCAGGTGCCGGCCACGGTGGACCCGCTGGACGAGGACGCGCCCGCCCAGCTGCGGGACGCGGTGATCGCCCTGCTGCCGCACCGGGACACCCGTACCGAGGCGGCCGCACCGGCCGCGCCGGCCGCACCGCCGAGCTCGCCGACCGACCGGGCCGAGGACCTGGTCGCCGAGCTCGGGGTGGAGCTCGGCAAGGACGCCGGGGCGGGCCGCCCGCGGCCGGTCTGGTGAGGCGCGGGCGGCCCGCCCGGCCCCGGTCGGCGGGCCGGCCGGCGGATCGGCCGATCGGGGGGCCGGTGCGGCGTCCGGGTGATCGCTCTGTGCGCCAGTCGCGGCACGCAGGGTGACATCCCCGTCCAGATGTGACAAATCGGGCGCCGATGGGTACAAACGTGGGCGGCACGACAGGCGACGCATGTCCCCGGACGGGAATCTTCGTCGACGGCCGAGCGTTGACCGAACGACGAAGACAGCGACCACTAGTCCTGTGGGCCATAAGCCCGGGAGGCACGATTCATGAGCGAGCGAGCTCTCCGCGGCACGCGACTCGGGGCCACTAGCTACGAGACCGACCGTGGTATCGATCTGGCTCCCCGCCAGACCGTCGAGTACGCATGTCAGAACGGACACCGCTTCGAGGTCCCCTTCTCCGTGGAGGCGGAGATTCCCTCGGTGTGGGAGTGCCGTTTCTGCGGCCAGGAGGCCGTACTCCTCGACGGTGAGGAGCCGGAGGAGAAGAAGACCAAGCCGACGCGTACCCATTGGGACATGCTGATGGAGCGTCGGACGCGCGAGGAGCTGGAGGAGGTGCTGGCCGAGCGGCTGGCCGTTCTCCGCTCCGGTGGCATGAACCTCGCGGTCCACCCGCGCGACAGCCGCAAGAGCGCGTGAGGTCCTCCCCCGGCCGTGCCGGGGGAGGTACCGACAACCGTGAAGGGCCCGGACGAAGGCGTCCGGGCCCTTCGGCATGCCCGGAGCCGTCCCCGGAGAGGACGGGGCGGCACGCGCCCACGCCCCCGGGCGGGCGGCCCGGGGGCGTCGAGAGGGGTCTGCTCAGCCGGTGATCGGCGGGCGGTACGCGGTGTCCGGACCGGGGCCGCTGCCCGGCTCCACCACCTCGCCCTGGATCACCGTGCCGCCGGGACGGTGGATGCGCAGCTGCTCCTGCAGCCGCATCGCGTCGGCGAAGCGGTCCTCACCGACCGGGGCCGTCGAACGCAGCACGTCGCGCGCAGCCCGGCGGGCACCGGCCCGCCACAGCGCCCGCGTCGGTGGGAAGAGCAGCGTCAGCGCCAGCACGTCCGACAGGAAGCCCGGCACGATCAGCAGCACGCCCGCGAGGACCGTCATGGTCGTCGCGGTCTGCGCCTGCTTCGGCCGGGGATCGCGGCTCTGCTCGACGGCGGCGGAGAAGGCCCGCAGCCCCGCGCGCTTGATCAGCCAGCCGCCGGTGAACACCCCGGCCAGCAGCAGCACCAGCACGGTGAACCAGCCGGCCGCCGAGGCCACCACCGTGACCAGCCAGATCTCCAGCACCAGCCAAGCGGCGACGAGCAGGGGAAGCACCCGGCGCAGCGTGCTGCGGCGCGCCGGCCGGGCCGTGGTTGCTTGCTGGGACACGGGACGGATCCACTCCGGAGGTGCTCTCCCACCGGCCGGACGCTCCGGCCGCGACTACGGCACCACCTGGTCCAACGGCTCCGCCGCCTCGGGTGTTCCGCCCGAACGGCGCCGGCGGACGGCGCCGACGGCCACCGCACCGCAGGCCAGCAGGCCCGCCGCGGCCAGTGCCCACTCCGGCGCGGCACCGACCCGGTCGGCCACCGTGCGGGAGTCGCGCAGCGGCACCGTGGCGTTGAGCACCGCCGGGGTGAGCTCCTTCGTCCGGGAGACCACCGAGCCGTCCGGGGCGATCACGGCGCTGATGCCGCTGGTCGCGGCGATCAGGACGGCGCGGCCGTGCTCGACGGCGCGCAGCCGGCTCATGGCGAGCTGCTGCTCGGTCTGGCCGGTGCGGTTGTAGGTGGCGTTGTTGGTCTGCACGACGAGGATCCGGCCGCCGTCGTTGACGGTGTCGCGGACGATCTCGTCGTAGGCCACCTCGAAGCAGATGACGTCGCCGATCCGGGCCGGGCCGAGCTGCATCACGCCGTTGTGGTCGCCGGGGTAGAAGTCGCGGGCGACCCGCTGCAGGCGCGAGATCACCTTGGACAGCTCGGCGCGGAACGGCACGTACTCGCCGAACGGCACCGGGTGCTGCTTGGTGTAGGAGGCGCCGGGGCCGGTCGCCGGGCTCCAGACGATGCCCTCGTTCTGGACGTGCTGCGCGTCCGGGCCGTCGACCAGGGCGCCGACCAGGGTCGGCACGCCGACCGCGCGGACGGCCTGGTCGATCCGCTGGTAGGCGGCCGGCTCGGAGAACGGGTCCAGGTCGGAGGCGTTCTCCGGCCAGATGACGACGTCCGGCTTGGGGGCGCGGCCGGCGGCGACGTCCGCGGCGAGCTTCTCCGTCTCGCTCGCGTGGTTGTCGAGGACCTGCATCGGGCGGCCCAGGAAGTCCATGCCGGGGTGCGGCACGTTGCCCTGCACCAGGGCCACCTTCACCGTGTCGTCGCCCTCGGTCGGGACGGGGACGACCAGGCCGGCGAGCAGCGCGGCCACCGCGCCGAGGCCCGCCAGTGCGGCGGCCTTCGGCGAGCGGCGCGGGCCGCGGCGCAGCCGCAGCACGGCCCGGGCCAGCAGGGTGCCGCAGAGCGCGACGGCGAAGGTCACCAGCGGCGCGCCGCCGAGCGAGGCCAGCGCGGTGAAGGGGCTCGCGGTGTTGGCGAAGGCCAGCCGGCCCCACGGGAAGCCGCCGAGCGGCAGCCGGTCGCGGGCCCACTCCTGGGCCACCCAGAGGCAGGCCGCCCAGAGCGGCCAGGCGCGCAGCCGGGAGGTCGCGGCGAGGCCCGCGCCCATGGCGGCGACGAACAGCGCCTCGATCACCGACAGACCGACGGTGGCGTCCCAGCCGACCACCCGCAGCCAGGCCAGCAGGCCGAGGAAGAACGGGAAGCCGAAGGCGAAGCCCGTCCAGGCGCCCTGGCGCAGCGTGCGGCCGCGGGTCAGCAGCGACAGCGCGGCGACGCCGACGATCGACAGCGGCCACAGGTCGTACGGAGGGAAGGCGGCGACCGTCAGCAGACCGGCGAGCACGGCCAGGCCCGTCCGGGGCAGGCCCGCGCGGATCCGGGCCGGCCGTCCCGGGCGTCCGGGCCGCTCGGGCCGCGGGCGCGCGGCGGTGTCCGCCTCGTCCGCCACCGGCCGCTCCTGTTCCACCGGCAGTGCCACCTGTCCACCGTCCCTCTGGCCGTACCGCCTGTCGGTCCGCCCTGGTGGGAGGCCGTCCGAAGACGGTACCCCGGATCAGTGTGCCTCCGGGGGGCCGGGGTGCGGCGGGGGCGCTCCCCGCGGGGTCGCCGCAGGGGTCAGGGCGCGGTGCCGGCGGTGGCGGGGCGTGCCGGGGCGGCCGGGCGGCGCTGTCCGGGCAGCCGCAGCGGCGGCGGGGGTCCGGCGGAGACGGGCGGGCGGAGCAGCAGCAGGGCGGCACCGGTCAGCGCGATCGCCACGATGCCGTCCAGCCAGTAGTGGTTGGCCGTGCCCACCACGACCAGGTAGGTCACCGCGGGGTGCAGCAGCCAGAGCCGGCGCCAGCGGGAGCGGGTCGCCGCGATCAGGCCGACCGCGACCGTCAGCGCCCAGCCGACGTGCAGCGACGGCATCGCCGCGAACTGGTTGGACAGGCTGTCGGTGGCCGGGTCGCCGTACACCGCCGGGCCGTACACCCGGGCCGTGTCGACCAGCCCGGTCACCTCCAGCATCCTCGGCGGGGCCAGCGGCAGCAGCAGGTGCAGCGCCAGGCCGGCGCCGGTGAGGACGGTCAGCACCCGCCGTATCCACACGTAGTGCCCGGGGCGGCGCCAGTACGTCCAGAGCAGGAAGAGCACGGTCGCCGGGAAGTGCACCGTCGCGTAGAAGGCGTTCGCGGTGTGCACCAGCAGGTCGCTGTGGAGCAGCAGGTCCTGGACGTCCGCCTCGCCGGGGAGGTGCAGGGTGCGCTCCAGGTTCCACACGTCGGTGGCGTTGCGGAACGCCCGCGGGACGTGGCCCTCGGCGGCGATCCGGCCCAGCCGGTAGACGGTGTACAGGACGGCGATGAGGAGCAGCTCGCGGACGGGGTGCGGGCGGGAGGGCTGCTCCGGGCCCGCGGGCTGCTCGGGCGGGGCGGTGGGCTGCGGGTCGGCGGGGGGCATGTCCGTCCTGGGAGGGGTGGGAGTCAGAGGCCGAGGGCGGGGAGGACCACTGCGTCGACGTAGCGGGCGAGGTACTCCGCGTCGGCCTCGGCGCCCTCCAGCAGCGGACGGGCGGCCAGGGCCCCCAGCACCATGTGCGGGACGAACGGCGCCGCCGGGCAGTCCGCGGCCAGCTCGCCCCGGCGGACCCCGCGGTCGAGCATCGCGGCGAGGGCCGCCGTCTCCGGCTCGACGACGAGGGTGCGGAAGGCGCGGAGCAGGTCCGGGTCCTTGTGCATCGCCTGGCCGAGGGCACGCATCAGCGAGGCGTCCCGGAGGGAGGTCGCGCAGCGCAGGCGGAGCAGTTCGCGGAGGTCCCCGCGGAGGGTGCCGGTGTCGACGTCGGCGGCGGTGATGGGGCGGCAGCTGCGGAGGGCTGCCGCGACCAGCTCCGGCTTGCCGTTCCACTGCCGGTAGAGGGTGGCCTTGCTGGAGCGGGTCCGGGCGGCGATCGCGTCCATGGTCAGCGCGTCGTACCCCGCCTCACGGAGCAGCTCGATCACGGCCTCGTACAGCTCGCGCTCGCGCTCCTCGGTCAGGCGGCCGCGGCGCGCCTTCGGCTCGGCATCCGGCGCCATGGCGACCTCCCGGCGAACGGCAAGGAACGAAACGGTTTCGTACTCACCCTACGCCTGCGAATCGGGCCGAGCGGCCAGGGGCGCTGGGGTCGCCTCCCGGCCGAAGGTTGGGAGGCGCCCCCAGCGCCCCTGGGGTCGCTGCCCCTGTGTCTCAGGCCCGGTGGACGGTGCGGCCGCGGACGACGGTGCGGAGGCAGGTGGGGAGGGGGTGGCCGGGGGTGAGGTCGGGGAGGCCGGGGGTGCCGGAGCGGGGGTCGGTGGACCAGCCGGCGACGCGGGAGTCGGGGGCCTGGACGACCAGGTCGTCGACCTCCCAGACGGCGTAGCTGGCGACCGCGCCGGGCACCAGCACCCCGTCGGCGTCCCGGCCGAGGGCCCGCCAGCCGCCGCGGGTGTGGGCGGTGAAGGCGGCGCGGACGGAGATCCGGTGCTCCGGGGTCCGGTGGAAGGCGGCGGCGCGGACGGTACCCCACGGGTCGAGCGGGGTGACGGGGGCGTCGGAGCCGAAGGCGAGCGGCACGCCGGCCCGCAGCATCGCGGCGAAGGGGTTGAGGGCGGCGGCCCGCTCCGCGCCCAGCCGCTGGACGTACATGCCGTCGGGTCCGCCCCAGGCGGCGTCGAAGGCGGGCTGGACGGAGGCGGTGAGGCCGAGTTCGGCGAAGGCGGCGACGGACTTGTCGTCGAGGTGCTCGGCGTGTTCGACGCGGTGCCGCCGGGCGCGGACCCGGTCGAGGCCGACCCGGTCGGCGGCGGCGCGGACGCCGGTCACGACGGCGTCGACCGCGGCGTCGCCGATGGCGTGGAAGCCGGCCTGCAGTCCGGCCTCGGTGCAGGCGGCGACGTGGTCGGCGATCTGTTCGGCCGTCAGGTAGGCGGTGCCGTGGACGGGGGCGTCGGCGGTGCCGGCGTCGCGGTAGGGGGCGTGCAGGCAGGCGGTGCGGGAGCCGAGCGCGCCGTCGACGAAGAGGTCGCCGCCGGCGCCGACGGCGCCGAGGCGGCGGGCGGTGTCGATGCCGCCGAGTTCGCCCCAGTAGCCGAAGACCTCGGGCCCGTCACCCTCGGCGGCGAGGGCGAGGAGTTCGGCGAGGTCGTCCTCGGAGGAGATGTCGGGTCCTGCGCACTCGTGGAGGGCGCCGATGCCGAGGGCGGCGGCGCGGGCGAGGGCGGCCTGCTGGGCGGTGCGGCGCTGAGCGGGGGTCAGGTGGGCGAGGGCGGTGCGGCGGACGGCGTGGTGGGCGTCGCGGCTGAGCGGGCCCTCGGGGTCGTGGCCGGGGAGGTCGGCGAGGCCGGGGGCGAGGGCGCGCAGGGCGGTGGAGGCGAGTGCCGAGTGCACGTCGGTGCGCGACAGGTAGGCGGGGGCGCCGGCGGTGGCGGCGTCGAGTTCGGCGAGCGTCGGCGGGCGGCCCTCGGGCCAGCCGCTCTCGTCCCAGCCGTGGCCGATGAGGACGCCGTCGGTGGTGGGGGCGGCGGCCGCGATCCGGTCGAGGGCCTCGGCGAGGGTGGGGCAGCCGGTGAGGTCGAGGCCGGTCAGGGCGAGGCCGGTGGAGGTGGCGTGCACGTGGGCGTCGACGAAGGCCGGGGTGACCAGGGCACCGTGGAGGTCCACCACCTCGTCGGCGGTGTCGGCGTACGCCTCGGCCGCTCCGTCGCTGCCGACCCAGGCGATGTGTTCGCCCTCGACCAGCATGGCGGTCGCGAAGGGGTCGGCGGGGCTGTAGACGTTGCCGCCGCGCAGCAGCACGGTGCGGTTGGTGCGTTCGGTCATGGGCCCAGTCTGCACCCCGGGGCCGCCGGGCCGGGGCTCCGGGGTTCCCGGTCGGCGGCCGGGTCAGAGCTTCGGGGGGCGCGCCTCGTACGGGGTGGAGAGGACGACGGTGGTGCGGGTGGAGACGCCGGCGGCGGAGCGGATCCGGGCGAGCAGGTCCTCCAGGTCGCCGGGAGCGCCGACGCGCACCTTGAGGATGTAGTTCTCGTCGCCGGCGACGCTGTGGCACGCCTCGATCTCGGGCAGGCCGACGAGCCGCTCCGGGGTGTCGTCGGGGGCGCTCGGGTCGAAGGGCTTGACCGAGATGAAGGCGGTCAGCGCCAGGTCGACGGCCTCCGGGTCGACGATCGCGGTGTACCCGCGGATCACGCCGCGCTGTTCGAGGCGGCGCACCCGCTGGTGCACCGCCGAGGTGGACAGGCCAGTGGCCTTGCCCAGGTCCGTGTAGCTCATCCTGCCGTCCTGCAGGAGCAGCTGGACGATGCGCTGGTCGAGATCCTCCACAACGCGCAAACCTACTCGATGGTGCACGGCCGCGTCGCCACCGCGTCGGCGCACCGCCCCGGCGGGTGCGCCGCGGCGGCCGGGGGGCGCACGGGGCGCGGGTGCGGCGGCACATGCCGCGGGAATGTGGCGAAGGCCACAGCCCGTGCATCACCGTGCGCCGCTCCGCAGGGTTATGACCCCCCGTCCGCGGGAAATGCTGCTGGTGGCCGGGGCCGACGAAGGCCCGGCCCGATCCGAGGGGGATCACATGCCTGCTACTGACCAGCGTCCGCGCAGCGAGGACGAGGAACGCACCGAGTTCGAGTACGCCCTGGGGGTGGACCCGGGCGAGGCCGACACGTGGGAGATCGTCCGCGTGCACTGCCCGGCCTGCGACCGCCCGATCGCCCTGATCGGCGACGAGGAGCGGCTCCCGCAGCACGCCGTGCTGCCGACCGCGTGGCACCCCTTCTCCGCGGCGCTCTGCCCGGGCACCGGCGCGCCGACCGACGAGCTCGCCGAGTGCGAGGAGCCGGCCGAGGACGGCGGTGGCGGTCTGGCCGCGCTGCTCACGCTCCCCGCCGAACTGGACTGGCGCACCCAGCCGTTCTCGCACGCCGGCGCGCCCTCCGACGGCCCCGCGCGGATCCCCGCGCAGCGTTCCCGCCGGCGCTGACCGCCCGGCGGACGTACCCCCCGCCGGGCCGCCCGGCCCGGCCCGCTTCCCCGGCGGAGCCCGCCTCCCCGGCGCAGTGCCGCGCGACCGCCGGCCGCCCCCGCGGCCGTCGGCGCCCCCACCTCCGTGGGTGGCTCCGCGGCGACGCATCCCGTTCCCTCCGCCCGGCCGGACCGTCGCGGGTCTCCCCCGCGCCCGCCGGGTGCTCCCCCGACACGCCCGATCGCCGACGGCCCGGCCTCACCGGTTCGGGCGAGGCCGCGGTGCGTGCGGCCCGTGCCGGCGGGTGATCCGCTCCCCCGCCCGGTTGACGGAACGCCCACGGACCGCGCGGTGCGGGGCACCCGTGCAGGTCGGGCCGTACGGCGCCGCCACGGGCGCGCCGGTGGGCCGCGTCCGGGCCGCGGCACGCGTGCCCGCCCCGGGGTACTCCGGTCCCGGCGGTGCGCCGCCGTACGCTGGCCGCATGACGGAACTCGGTGATCTCGCGATCCGGCTGGTGGCGCTGCCGCCGTCCCTGGGCCCGGTCCGGCTGGTCGCGGTCGACGGACACGCGGGCTCGGGCAAGACCAGCTTCGCCGACAAGCTCGCCGCCGAACTGGGCGGCGCCCCGGTGGTGCACCTGGACGACCTGGCCACGCACGAGGAGCCCTTCGGCTGGACGGGGCGGCTGCACGACCAGGTGCTGGCCCCGTTCGCGCGCGGTGAGGACGCCACCTACCCGGTGTACGACTGGGAGCGGCACCGCTTCGGCGAGCCGTGCACGGTGCCGGCCGCCCCGGTGGTGCTGGTGGAGGGGGTGGGCGCGGGCCGGCGCGCGGTGCGCCCGGTGCTCGCCCACCTGGTGTGGATGGAGCTTGACGCCGCGTCCGCGAACGCCCGCGGGCTGCTGCGGGACGGCCCGGAACTGGCGGCGTTCTGGCAGAGCTGGATCCGCGCGGAGCGGGCGCACTTCACCGCCGACCCGAGCCGTCCGCACGCCGACGTGACGGTCGACGGGATCACCGGGAGGATCGTCGGGTGTACCCACGGTGAGCCCGCATCACCCTCTTGACCTGGGCTGTCGCCAGGATTTAAGTTCATGGCGTCGCGAGATTGGTTGATCTCGCAACCTCTCGACACGGCATCTCCGGCTTGTTCCCCCGTGAGCCGGAGATGCCGTTCTGCGTTCGCGGCCCCGCCGCCCGCCGCTCAACGACCGCGCTGCCACGGATATTTGACCCGGCGCGGCACCCTTCCGGATCAGCGCGGCCCCGGTACGATTCCAGGCAGGCGCGCATGCGCCCCGGGGGCTGCGCGAACTGACGGATGGTCCGTCCGGCGATCCGTCGGCCGACCGGGCCTCGATGCACACTGCGGGGGGCGTGGGGTGACGGTGGACAGCGGCAACGGTTCCGGCGGCACAGGACCGCACAGGCAGGCCGACCGGGCCTGGCTCAGGGCGATGGACGCGTACGCGGCGGGCTCCTACGCCCGCGCCGAGGAGGAGTTCCGTACGGCCGTCCGGCTGGACCCGGGCATGGCCGACGCCTGGCTCGGACTGCACGCACTGCGCTGCGACACCTCCGGCGCACTGCTCGCGATGCACCGCCACCGGGCCCGCTTCGGCGAGCAGCGGTTGCGCCACCGGCGCCCGCTCAGCTCCTGGTACTGGCTCGGCTGGTGGGTGCAGCCGGTGCTGGAGGACGGCCGCGACCTCGCGCTCGCGCACGCCTCGCACTGGCTCGACGGCCGGCACCTGGCCGAGCTCGACCGCGCCCTGGCGGACTGCCCGCCGCCCGACGAGGACCCGTCGGTGCGCTTCCTGCACGCCTGCCGCTCCTACCTGGTGAAGGACTGGGAGCAGCTGATCCGGGACACCGACCGGCTGCTGGACGACCCGCTGCTGGGCATCGAGGCCGGCCTGTTCGGCGGCATGGCGAGAGTCAGGCTCGACATGTGCGCGCAGGCGCAGGCCCCGCTGGCCGCCTCGCTGGCCCGCTGCCGCTCGGAGCAGCCGCAGCGCAAGGAGCTGCGCTACTGGCTGGCCCGCGCCTACGAGGGGGCGGGCCGCAGCGCCGCCGCGCTGCCGCTGTACCGGGCGGTGCACCGGGCCGACCCGGCGTTCATGGACACCGCCGCCCGGCTCGCCGCGATCACCTCCGAGGACGCGGCGCTGGACGGTCTGGTCGACCCGCTGGACCTGCAGGAGTCCTTCGACGGCCCGGACGTGCTGGACGCCGTGGAGACGGTGCCGGAGGCGGTCTCCCCGATCGCCCTGCCGCCCGGTTTCGGGGAGCCGGCCGACCTGACGGACACCCCGGGATTCGGCGGCCTGGGCGGGGCGCTGGGGCGCGCCGAGCCGGGCGGGGCGGCCGCGCCGGCCGCGGCCGAGCCGGTGGCGGAGCGCTCGGGCGCCGCGGAGGCCGCGCCGGCCGCTCCCCCGCGCACGCCCGGCGAGGCCGAGTCCGCGGGCGGGCCGGCCGCGGCGGGCCCCGCGGCGGCGGGCCTGCAGCAGGAGCTGGAGGCGGCCCTCGCCGAGCTGGAGCGGATGGTCGGTCTGGACCCGGTGAAGCGGCAGGTGCGGGCGCTCTCGGCGCAGCTGCGGATGGCCCGGCTGCGGGCCGAGCGGGGGCTGCCGGTGCAGCCGCCGAAGCGGCACTTCGTCTTCTCGGGGCCGTCCGGCACCGGCAAGACGACGGTGGCGCGGATCCTCGGCCAGGTCTTCCACGCGCTCGGCCTGCTCTCCGGCGACCACCTGGTGGAGGCCCAACGGGCCGACCTGGTCGGCGAGTTCCTGGGGCAGACGGCGGTGAAGGCGAACGACCTGATCGACTCGGCGCTGGACGGCGTGCTGTTCATCGACGAGGCGTACAGCCTGTCCAACTCCGGCTACAGCAAGGGCGACGCCTACGGCGACGAGGCGCTGCAGGTGCTGCTGAAGCGGGCCGAGGACAACCGGGACCGGCTGGTCGTGATCCTCGCCGGCTACCCGGAGGGGATGAACCGGCTGCTGGCGGCCAATCCCGGCCTCAACTCGCGGTTCACCACCCGGGTGGACTTCCCGAGCTACCGCCCCGGCGAGCTGACCGAGATCGGCCGCAGCCTGGCGCTGGAGGGCGGCGACGGCTGGGACGAGGACGCCGCGGAGGAGCTCTCCTCGATCTGCGCCCACGTGGTCGGCGAGGGCTGGATAGACGAGCTCGGCAACGGCCGGTTCGTCCGCACCCTGTACGAGAAGTCCTGCGCGTACCGTGATCTGCGGCTCAGCGCCCACCGCGGCCTCCCCAGCCGGGAGGACCTCGCCACCCTCCGCCTGCCGGACCTGCTCCAGGCGTACGGCGAACTGATCGACGGCCGCACCGGCTGAGCCCTGCCGCCGGGCGTGCGCCGTTCCGGTGAGCGGCCCGGTGCCTGCGGCCGGTCTCCGCCGCCCCGCCCGGCCGGGCTGGTACCAACAAGGGTGCTCGCGACGACCAGGCGCCCCGCCCCGCAGACCGTGGCGCTGCTCCTGCTGACGGCAGTCACCGGCATCGTCGAGGCCGCGAGCTTCCTCGGCCTCGGCCACGTGTACACCGCGGTGATGACCGGCAACATCCTCTTCCTGGGCTTCGGACTGGGCGGCGCGCACGTGTCGGTCGCCGGTGCCGGGCTGGGCCTCGCCGCGTTCTCGCTGGGCGCGCTGCTCGGCCACCGGGTGAACGAGTCGCTGGTGCGGCGGCACGGGGTGCGCTGGCCGCCGCCCGCGGTGGCCGGGGTCGGGCTGCTGCTGGCGGTCGGCGCGGTGGCCGCGGCCGGCCTGCCGGAGCAGCAGGACCTGCCCTCGGGCCGGGCGCTGGTGGTGCTCGCCGTGCTGGCGCTGGCGATGGGCTGGCGGAACGCGATCGCGCTGCGGATCGCCGCCCCGGACCTGCCGACCACCGTGCTCACCCGCGGTCTGACCGGGCTGCTGCGGGTGCACGCCGAGATGGACTCGCGCGAGCGGGCCGCCTCGGCGGTGGTCGTGATGTGCGGCGGCGCGGCCCTCGGCGCCCTGCTGCTGCGGGCCGGGCCGGCGGCGCCGCTGGCGGCCGGCGCGGCCGTGGAGCTGGCCTCCGCCGCGCTGTTCGCCGTCTACGGCGGGCGGCAGGACGCCGGCGGCCCCGTGCGGTGAGCACGGGGCCGGGGGACCGGGCTGCGGCCGCTACAGGGCGGCGCTGCGGTGGTCCGGGTCGTGGACCTCGCCGACCAGCTCCTCCAGGACGTCCTCCAGGGCGACCAGGCCGAGCTGACGGCCGTCGGCGTCGACGACGGCGGCCAGGTGGGCGGCGGCCCGGCGCATGGCGCCGAGGGCGTCGTCCAGCGGCAGTCCGGCGCGCAGCTCGGGGATCGGGCGGCGCAGCCGCCCCGGCATCGCCGCGTCCGGGTCGTCCAGGTCGAGGACGTCCTTGACGTGCAGGTAGCCGAGCACGGCGCCGGCCGCGTCGGCCACCGGGAAACGGGAGAAGCCGGTGCGGACGGCGAGCCGTTCGACCTCCCGGGCACTCACCCCGACCGGGACGGTCACCAGCTGGTCGGGCTTCAGCAGCACCTCGGTGACCGGCCGCTCGCCGAGCTCCAGGGCGTCCTCCAGCCGCTCCTGGCGCTGCTCGTCGAGCAGTCCGGCGTCGGCGGAGTCGGCCAGCAGGTGCAGCAGCTGCTCGCTGTTGAAGACCGACTCGACCTCGCCCTTGGCGTCGACCCCGAACAGCCGCAGGACCGCGTTGGCGAAGGCGTTCAGGAAGGCGATGAACGGGCGGAGGATCCGGGCGAGGCGGTCGAGCGGCGGGCCGAGCCAGAGCGCGGCCTTCTCCGGGCCGGCGAGGGCGATGTTCTTGGGCACCATCTCGCCGACCACCATGTGCAGGAAGACCACGACGGCGAGCGAGACCGCGTAGCTGAGCGGGTGCATCAGCGACTCGGGCACGCCGACCGCGTGGAAGGGGTCGTGCAGCAGGTGGGCGATGGTCGGCTCGGCGAGGGCACCGAGGCCCAGCGAGCAGACGGTGATGCCGAGCTGGGCGGCGGCGAGCATCGCGGAGACGTTCGACAGTGCGTGCAGCACGGTGCGGGCGCGCCGGTTGCCGGACTCGGCGAGCGGCTCGATCTGGCTGCGGCGCACCGAGATGACGGCGAACTCGGCGCCGACGAAGAACGCGTTGCCGAGCAGCAGCAGGATCGCTGCGGCCAGTTGGAGGAAGGTCATCGGTCCTTCCCCCCGTCCGTGCCGTCCTCGCCCGCGAGGTCGGGGTCGGTCCGCTGGATCCGGACCCGGCCGGTGCGGTGCCGGTCGACGGCGAGCACGGTGAAGCGCCAGCCGGGCAGTTCGGCGGTGTCGCCGACGGCGGGCAGTTTGCCGAGCAGGTCGGCGAGCAGGCCGCCGAGGGTCTCGTAGGGGCCCTCCGGGGTCTGCAGGCCGATGATCTCCAGCTGGCCGGTGCGGGTGAGGCCGTCGGCCTCCCAGACGGGCAGGCCGTTCTCGGCCGGCATCGGCCGCAGGTCGGGTTCGTCGGCGGGGTCGTGCTCGTCCTGCACCTCGCCGACGATCTCCTCGACGATGTCCTCGACGGTGACGACGCCGGCGGTGCCGCCGTACTCGTCGACCACGACGGCCATCGGCTGCTGGCGGCGCAGCCGGTCGAGCAGTTGCTCGGCGGGCAGGGTCTCGGGGACGAGCAGCGGCGGGGAGGCGAGGTGGGCGACGCGGGTGTGGCCGCGGCGGTCCTCGGGGACGGCGAGCGCGTCCTTGAGCGTGACCGTGCCGGTGATCTCGTCCAGGTTGTGCACGTACACCGGGAACCGGGACAGGCCGGTGGCGCGGACGAGGTTGACGACGTCGGCGGCGGTGGCGTCGTGGTGCAGCGCGACCACGTCGATCCGCGGGGTCATCACGGACTCTGCGGTGAGCCGGCCGAGGCCGAAGGTGCGCACGAACAGCGTCGCGGACTGCTGGTCTATGGCGCCCGCGCGGGCGGAGTGCCGGGCCAGGGCGACGAGTTCGGCGGGGGTGCGGGCGTGGCCCAGCTCCTCCTGCGGTTCGATGCCGAGCGCGCGGACCATCTTGTCCGCGGAGCCGTTCAGGAAGCCGATCAGCGGGCGGCAGGCGGCGGAGAAGGCGCGCTGCGGGCCGACGACGGCGTACGCGACCTGCAGCGGCCGGGAGATCGCCCAGTTCTTCGGGACGAGCTCGCCGATGACCATCTGCAGCACGGTGGCGCCGATCATGCCGATCACGACGGCGGCGCCGCGGGCGGCGCCCTCGGACAGGCCGATCGCGGTGAACACCGGCGAGAGGATCACGGAGAGGGCGGGCTCGGCGAGCATGCCGACCACCAGGGAGGTGATGGTGATGCCGAGCTGGGCGCCGGAGAGCTGGAAGGAGAGGTGTCGCAGGGCCTTGGAGAGGCTGCGGGCCCGGACGTCGCCGGCCTTGGCGGCGCGTTCGACGGTGCCGCGCTCCACGGTCACGAAGGCGAACTCGGCGGCCACGAAGAGGCCGTTCGCGAGGATGAGCAGGAAGGCCGCGAGCAACAGCAGCCAGGCGGTGGTCATCGTGCCGCCTGCCTGCCGAGGGTCGGACGCAGGGCGGCGCTGGTACTACCGGACGGATCGTCCATGGACGGGGAGTGTCACTCCTCAGGTCGGTTCGGGGGCGGCGGGCACTTTTGCCCTGGCTTTACCAGCCGTCACCAGCCTAGACGATACCGAACGAGTGTAGGGATCCGGCCTGTGCGGGCCGTCAGCGACGCGCCGTCCCACGCTCGTCGACGAGGTCGCGCAGCGTCCGGGCGGCGGTGATCGCCTGATCCCGGCCGGCGGCGGGCTGGATGCCGACCGCGGCGAGCGAGGTGCCGTCGGCGAGGTCGAGGATCACCCAGGGGTCGCCGGCCCGCAGGTTCACCCGGACGATCTCGGCCCAGGCGAGGCGGCGGCTGCGGACGAAGTTGACCACCGTGACGCCGTCCTCGTCGGCGCTCACCCGGGGCCGGGCGAGCATCAGGCCGACGGCGGCGAAGAGGAGTCCGCTGATCACCATCATGGCGCGGTCGTTGGTGTGCCAGTTCGCCGGGAGGATCACGGCGAGCACGGTGAACACGATCACCAGCACGGCGCAGAGCGGCAGCAGCACGAAGCGGTTGCGGCGCGGCGACCAGGTCACCGGCAGGACGGCGGCGGGGGTGGACAACGGGGTGGCTCCAGGAAGGCGCGGGGCGGGGGCCGGCCGGCCCCCGCCCCGGAGGATCGGTCAGAGGCGGCAGGCGTGGATGTTGGTGACCAGGATGGCGCGGGCGCCGATCGCCCACAGGTCGTCCATGATCCGCTGGGCCTCCTTGCGGAGCACCATGGACCGGACGGCCACCCAGCCCTCGGTGTGCAGCGGCGAGACGGTCGGCGACTCCAGGCCCGGGGTCAGCGCGACGGCCTCGCTCACCTTCTCGGCGCGGATGTCGTAGTCCATCAGCACGTACCGGCGGGCCACCAGGACGCCCTGGAGGCGGCGCAGGAACTGCTCGACGCCCGCGTCGTCGCCGGCGCCCTTGGGACGGATCACCACGGAGTCGGAGACCAGGATCGGGTCGCCGAACACCTCCAGGCCGGCGTTGCGCAGGCTGGTGCCCGTCTCGACGACGTCCGCGATGACGTCGGCGACCCCGAGCTGGACGGCCGTCTCGACCGCGCCGTCCAGCTTGGTGACGGTGGCCTTCACCCCGCGCTCGGCGAGGTGCTGCTCGACCAGGCCGGTGTAGGAGGTGGCGATCCGCATGCCCTCCAGGCCCTGCACGTCCTCGACCTGCACGCCGACCGGGCGGGCGAAGCGGAAGGTGGAGCCGCCGAAGCCGAGGGCCAGCACCTCCTCGGCGTCCGCGCCGGAGTCCAGCAGCAGGTCGCGGCCGGTGATGCCGACGTCGAGCCGGCCGGAGCCGACGTACACGGCGATGTCCCGCGGCCGCAGGAAGAAGAACTCGACCTGGTTCTCCGGGTCGACCAGCACGAGTTCCTTCGGGTCCTTGCGCTGGCGGTAGCCGGCCTCATGCAGCATCTCCGCCGCGGGACCCGAGAGAGAACCCTTGTTGGGAACGGCGATGCGGAGCATGGGAGATGGGTCCTTCGCTGTGGGAGGGATGGCTGACACGGTGCGGTCAGAGGTGGGCGTACACGTCGTCGAGCGTCAGCCCGCGGGCGATCATCATCACCTGAAGGTGGTAGAGGAGCTGGGAGATCTCCTCGGCCGTCTGCTCGTCCGACTGGAACTCGGCGGCCATCCAGACCTCGGCGGCCTCCTCGACGACCTTCTTGCCGATCGCATGGACGCCCTGCTGGACGAGCTGCGCGGTGCGGGAGGACGAGGGGTCGCCGGAGGCGGCCTTCTGCTGGAGCTCGGCGAAGAGCTCCTCGAATGTCTTCGAAGCCATGATGACCTCACCATACGGGGTGCGGGCTGACCGACGGTAAACGGTTCCGGACCGTGGACAGTCCGGTGGGACGATCCCCCGTTCTACCGCCAGGGCTCGCTGACGCCGCGCAGCGCGACCGCGGTGGCGACGGCCGCGGTGACCGCCTCGTGGCCCTTGTCCTCGGCCGAGTCGGGCAGGCCTGCGCGGTCCAGCGCCTGCTGCTCGTCGTCACAGGTCAGCACGCCGAAGCCGACCGGCACGCCGGTGTCCACCGCGACCTGGGTCAGGCCCATGGTGGCGGCCTCGCAGACGTAGTCGAAGTGGGGGGTGCCGCCGCGGATGACCACGCCGAGGGCGACCACGGCGTCGTAGCCGCGGCCGGCGAGGTGCTTGGCGGCGACCGGCAGCTCGAAGGTGCCGGGCACCCGCAGCACGGTCGGCTCCTCGATGCCGAGCTCCTTGAGGGCGCGGTGGGCGCCGTCCAGCAGGCCGTTCATCACCTGGTCGTGCCACTGCGCGGCGATCACCGCGACCCGCAGGTCGGCGCAGTTCTTGATGGTCAGCTCGGGGGCTCCGTGGCCGCTCACGTCGTACTTCTCTCTGTCTCGAAGGCTGTGCCGGTGTGCGAAGGCTGTGGTGGTGCGGGGTGGCTCAGGAGTCGGCGTCGAGCCACGGCAGGTCGTGGCCCATCCGGTCCCGCTTGGTGCGCAGGTAGCGCTCGTTGTGCTCGCCGACCCGGACTTCGACGGGCAGCCGGCCCTTCACCTTCAGGCCGTGCTCGGTGAGCGCGTTCTGCTTGTGCGGGTTGTTGGTCAGCAGGGTGAGCGAGCGGACGCCGAGGTCGGCGAGCATCTGCGCGCCGATCGAGTAGTCCCGGGCGTCCGCGGGCAGGCCGAGGTCCAGGTTGGCGTCGACGGTGTCGCGGCCGCGCTCCTGCAGCTCGTAGGCGCGCAGCTTGTGGCTGAGGCCGATGCCGCGGCCCTCGTGCCCGCGCAGGTAGAGGACGACGCCGCGGCCGGCCTCGGCGACCTGGCGCAGCGAGGCCTGCAGCTGCGGGCCGCAGTCGCAGCGCAGCGAGCCGAGCACGTCGCCGGTGAGGCACTCGGAGTGCAGCCGGACGAGGACGTCCTCGCCCTCGGGCAGGCGGCCGTCGGCGTCGAGGCCGCCGGCGACCAGCGCGAGGTGCTCGACGCCGTCGATGGTGCCCTTGTAGCCGACGGCGGTGAAGTCGCCGTACTCGGTGGGCAGCGCGGTGACGGCGGCCCGGTCGACGTGCAGCTCGGTGCGGCGGCGGTAGGCGATCAGGTCCTCGATGGAGATGATCGCGAGGCCGTGCTCGCGGGCGAAGGCGACGAGTTCGGGCAGCCGGGCCATGGTGCCGTCGTCGTTGACGACCTCGGCGATGGCGCCGGCCGGGGCGAGGCCGGCCAGCCGGGCGAGGTCGACGGAGGCCTCGGTGTGGCCGGGGCGGACGAGGACGCCGCCGTCCACAGCGCGCAGCGGGAAGACGTGGCCGGGGCGGGTGAGGTCGGCGGCCTCGGTACCGGGCGAGGAGAGCAGCCGGATCGTGCGGGCGCGGTCGGCGGCGGAGATGCCGGTGTCCACGCCGTCCCGGGCGTCGACGGAGATGCTGTAGGCGGTGCCCTTGCGGTCCTCGTTGACGGCGGTCATCGGCGGCAGCTTGAGCCGGTCGAGCTCCTCGCCGGTCATCGGGGCGCAGATCACGCCGGAGCTGTAGCGGATGGTGAAGGCGAGGAGTTCGGGGGTCGCGGCGGAGGCGGCGAAGACGATGTCGCCCTCGTTCTCGCGGTCCTCGTCGTCGACCACGATCACCGCGCGGCCGAGGGCGATGTCGGCGATGGCGCGCTCGACCGGGTCGAGGGCGAGCTCGTCGGGGTGCTGGATGGTCATGCCGTGACTCCCTGCGGGACGTTGGCGGTCGAGGGACGGGCCGTACGGGTGCTCAGCCACCAGGTCCGCAGGCCGAGCAGCACCAGCACGAAGTAGATGGCGAAGGTGAGGGCGGAGAAGACGTAGCCGTGGGTGTAGGAGTACGGGACGCCGATCAGGTCGACGGCGATCCAGGCGAACCAGAACTCCACCCATCCGCGGGCCTGGGCGACCATCGCCGTCAGGGTGCCGACGAAGATGTAGGCGTCCAGCCAGGGGGCCCAGGACAGCTTCGGGAAGGCCGTGAACAGGCCCGCCACGGCGGCGGTGCCGAGTGCGGCGCCGGCCACCAGCAGGGCGCGCTCGCGCCAGGAGGCGAACCGGACGGCGAGCGCGCCGCCGTCGCGCCGGCCGCGCTGCCACTGCGCCCAGCCCCAGGCCGCGGTCGCGATGACGACCAGCTGCTTGCCGACCATGCCGGGGGCCTGCCCGCCGAGGAAGGCGGCGACGAGGACGGCGCCGGCCAGCAGCTGGACGGGCCAGCTGAGCACCGAGCGGCGCCAGCCGAGGGCGAGCGCGGCCAGGCCGAGCAGGTTGCCGATCATGTCGGCCCACTTCACCTGCTCGCCGAAGGCGGTGAAGGCCACCGAGGTCAGCGCGCTCACGAGGCGTCCTTCGCGAGGTGGTCGGGCAGGGTGCGGGTGTCGAGCAGCCGCTCGACGTACTTGGCGAGGACGTCCACCTCGAGGTTGACCGGGTCGCCGACGGCCTTGGTGCCGAGGGTGGTCAGTTCGAGGGTGGCGGGGATCAGCGAGACGCTGAAGGAGTCGAGGGCGGCGTCGACGACGGTCAGGCTGACGCCGTCGACGGTGATCGAGCCCTTCTCGACCAGGTACCGGGTGATGGACTGCGGCAGCGAGAAGCGCAGCACCTCCCAGCGGGGGTTGCCGTCGGCGTCGAGGTCGCCGGGGGCGCGGGAGAGCAGCTCGCCGGTGGCGTCGACGTGGCCCTGGACGAGGTGCCCGCCGAGCCGGGCGCCGAGCGCCATGGCCCGCTCCAGGTTGACCCGCGAGCCGGGCCGCAGGGCGCCGAGGCTGGAGCGGTGCAGCGTCTCGGCCATCACGTCGGCGCTGAACTCACCGGTCTCGGCGGCCAGTTCCTCGGGGCTGTCGACGACGGTCAGGCAGACGCCGTTGACCGCGATGGAGTCGCCGTGCTTCGCACCGGAACGGACCACCGGGCCGCGCAGGCGGATACGCGAGGATTCGCCGATCTCCTCGATGGAGACGACCTCGCCGAGCTCTTCGATGATGCCGGTGAACACCCGGGTTCTCCTCGCGCTTAGGGGCGCGGACTCCGGGGCGGCACGGGAGATGACGCGGACAGCACGGCCGGGAGGGAACCCGCCTCCGGCGCCGTCGCCGAAGAGAGCTCTCCTGTCCGATCTCCACGACCCGTCGCCGGGCCGTGGACCTGCTCGTCCGCCGCGCACGCCTCCCATCCGGACTTTAACCGTCGGTCCAGGAATTTCACCTGGTCAACCGGCCGCTGGCTGCGGACGGGTCGCGGACTGTAACCGCCGGTTCGGATTTTCACCGACCCCGGAGTGCGCTGAACGTCACTACTACTGCCGTCATTCTGCCATGATCGGCGCCGCAGCAGCAGGGGGTGGGCCTGTGGTCTGTTTCACTCGGCGACCGTCCGGTCACGGGAATAGCCCGCCCGGCCGCGGCGGGGGCGCCGGGCGCGTCCGCTGCCGGCCCTGAGGGCGCGTCAACGGCGGCACCCTCGGGGGCGGATCGGCCACACCCCCTCGGCGTGCCTCCCCGGCGGGGCGCCCGGCTCCGGGTTCACCGGCCGGTGTGCCCGCGCGCGGCGGACCCGCGACCGCAGGGTTTGGTGCGGATCCGGCCCGCGGGCGCGGATTCTCCGTCCGGTCCGGCGGGAACCGGGGAAATTCGTCGGTTCCTACCCCTGGTCACCGGGTTCGGTCGTACGGAATGATCCCGCAGCAACCCTCGCCCCGCTCTGGAGGACCCGTGTCCCGTCCTGCCCGCGTGCCCCGTCTCGCCGTCGCCACCGCCGCCGTGCTCGCCACTGCGGCCGGTCTCGCCGCCACTCCCGCGGCCGCCAAGCCGGCCCCGGCCACGGCCGGTGCGGTCGGCCGGGTCTTCATGGTCAATCCGGTGCAGTCCTCGGGCGACGAGTCGCTGACGGACGCCAAGGACGCGGCCTCGGCCGTGCCCGCGTCCGCCTACGCGCAGGTCGCGCTGCGGAACCTGGACGGCAGCGGCTACCTGTCGGGCCGGTGGGCGGTGGTCCGCTCGGAGACCGGGGCGCCCGCGTACTCGCCGTCCGGCAGCTTCACGTTCACCCGGGACGACGACCGGTTCGAGCAGGTGATGGCGTACTTCTGGGTCAACGAGGCGCAGGAGTACCTGCAGGGCCTGGGCTTCGGCAGTGAGCTGCCGGGTGCGAACGACCGGGCGCAGCCGGTGCGGATCAACCAGTGGGGGGCGGACAACTCCTTCTTCACCGACAAGAAGGACGAGATCCGCTTCGGCAAGGGCGGGGTGGACGACGCGGAGGACGCCGAGGTGATCGTCCACGAGTACGGACACGCGGTGCACGAGGCGCAGGTGCCCGGCTTCGGGGCGTCGGCGGAGGCCGGGGCGATCGGCGAGGCGTTCGGCGACTACCTGGCGGTGGCGGTCGGCGCGGCCGCCGACGCGAAGTACGGCTGGACGGCGCGCACCCCGGAGGCCTGCGTGGCGGACTGGGACTCGACCGGTTACACCGCCGGCCCGGTGCACTGCCTGCGCCGCCTGGACACCGGCAAGGTGTACGGCGACAAGGTCGGCGAGGTGCACGCCGACGGCGAGATCTGGTCGCAGGCGCTGTACGACGTCCGCAAGGCGCTGGGGGCCCGCACGGCCGACCGGATCATCGTGAACGCGCAGTTCTCCTTCGCGCCCGACACGTCCTTCTCGGCGGCCGCCCTGGCGACCGTGGACACCGCCCGCCGGATGTACGGCGCGAGCGCCGCGGACACCGTCCGGAAGGCCTTCGCCGCGCGGCAGATCCCGGGCCTCTGAGCCGCTCGCACCGCCTCCGGCCCCGCCGTCCTCCGACGCGGGCCGGGGGCGGCGCGCCGGCGCGCGTAGGCTCGGCGGCATGACGACCCGTGACGTCCTCGTGGTGACCACGACCCACGACGCGCAGGAGAAGGCCCGCGCGCTGGCCGAGCTGGTGGTGCGGGAGCGGCTGGCCGCCTGCGCGCAGGTGTACCCGATCGATTCGGTGTACCGGTGGGAGGGCGAGGTGCGGTCGGAGCCCGAGTGGCGGATCGACTTCAAGACCACGGCCGGCGTCGTGGACCGGCTCACCGCCTTCCTCCGGGAGCACCACGGCTACGAGACCCCGGAGGTGGTGGCCGTGCCGGTGGTGGCCGGCTCGGAGGCGTACCTGGCGTGGGTGGCGGCGGAGACCGCCGGGCCGTGACCTCCTGCCGGCCCCTCCCGCCGCCGGACTGACACGCCGTCACCGAGGGTGCCGGGCGGCCGGTGGCCGCCGTGCCAGCATGGAGCGGGCGTCGGAGCCGAGGGGTGGGCGATGCGGAAGATCGTGATGCTGTTCTCGGTGTCCCTGGACGGGTACGTCGAGCGGCCGGACCGGCGGATCGACTGGCACCTGGTCGACGAAGAGCTGCACCGGCACATGAACGACGTGCTGCGGCCGATGGGCGGCTTCATCAGCGGCCGGGTCACCTGGGAGCTGATGGCCGGGTACTGGCCGACCGCGGACGCCGACCCGGACGCCCCCGGACCGGTCGTCGAGTTCGCGGAGATCTGGCGCTCCATGCCGAAGACCGTCTACTCCCGCACCCTGACCCGTGCCGACTGGAACACCGAGATCCGGCGGGAGGTCGTCCCGGCCGAGGTCGAGCGGCTCAAGGCGGAGCCCGGCGGGGACCTCGTGCTCGGCGGCGCGGACCTCGCCGCCGCCTTCCTGCAGCACGACCTGGTGGACGAGTACCGGATCTACGTCCACCCGGTGCTGATCGGCGCGGGCAAGCCGCTCTTCCCGCCCGCGGCAGCGGACCGGCCGCTGCAGCTGATGGAGACCCGGACCTTCGGCAACGGCGTGGTGCTGCTGCACTACGGGCGGCCCGCGGCCTCCTGAGCGGCCCGGCCGTCCCGCGCGGCGGGCAGCCGGCCGGCCAGCGCGGCGCGCAGGTCGGCCGGGGTGCGGTAGTGCAGGCCCGCCATGCCCAGGGCGGCGGCCGCGGCGACGTTCTCGGCGCGGTCGTCGACGAACAGGCACCGCTCGGGGGCGACCCCGGCCCGTTCGGCGGCGATCTCGTAGATCCGGGTGTCCGGCTTGGCCGAGCCGACCTCGGCGCTGTTCACCACACCGTCCGCGAGGCCGGTGAGGCCGAGTGCGGCGAGGTCCTCGTCCAGCCAGACGGTGGCGTTGGTGACGAGCAGCACCGGGCAGCTCGCGCGGGCCCGGCGGAGCAGGTCGACGACCTCGGGGTCGGCCGACTGGGGTGTGGTGGTGAAGGCCCCCGCGAGGGCCCGGGCCTCGTCCGCGGAGACGCTCGCGGTGAGCGCGGCGCCGATCGCCTCCCGCCACTGCGCCCGGGTGAGCCCGCCGAGGACGAGCGGCTCCGCGGTCCCGGGCCCGAACGCCGCCCGGGCGGTGCTGCCCGGCGGCAGTCCGGCCGCCCGCTCCAGCCGGTTCACCTCGGTGTGGTCGAAGAACCTGATCACACCGTCCAGGTCGCACAGGACGGCGCCGGGCACCGTCATGCGAGTTCGCCGGATCTGACCGCGTCGACGAAGGCCTGCCACGCGGCGGCTCCGAAGACCAGCGCGGGCCCGGCCGGGTCCTTGCTGTCCCGCACCGGGACCATCCCGTCGAAGCCGTCCGCGACCTCGACGCACTCGCCGCCCGAGCCTCCGCTGAAGCTCGACTTCCGCCATACCGCGGCCGACAGATCGAGTCCGTTCATGGGGTGTAGACCTCCTCCATCGCCGTCTCGACGGCGGTCAACGAAGCGTCCGGCGACAGGGCGTCAGCGCGCAGGTGATGGTACGCCAGTGTGTAGCGCGCCACATCCTCCGGACGGTCGATGAGTTGGCCCGAGTAGGGCCCCTCCAGGTGGGCCACGTCCGGCCCCTCCGTGAACGACAGAAGGGTCATCGAGCCGTCCAGGGCGGTGTGCGCGCCGGCCGCGAAGGGCAGCACCTGCATCACGACCCGCGGGCTGCGGGCCACGTCCAACAGCCGTTCCAGTTGGTGCCGCATCACGGCCGGACCGCCCACCGGGCGCCGCAGCACCGCCTCGTCCAGCACGACCCACAGCAGCGGCGGGGTGGGCCCGTCCAGGATGGTCTGGCGGCTCATCCGGGCGGCGACCAACTCGGCCACGACCTCGTCCGGTTCGCCGGTGCGGCCCTTGCGGATCACGGCCCAGGCGTACTCCTCGGTCTGCAGCAGCCCCGGCACGACCTGGGCCTGGTAGGTGGCGACGGAGGTCGCGGTGGACTCCAGTTCCACGAAGCCGCGGAACCACGACGGGAAGGCCGGCCGGCCGAGCAGTGGCCAGATGCGGGCCAGCGCGCCGTCGGTGCCCAGCGCCGCGTCGCAGCGTTCGGTGAACTCCCGGGAGGGTTTGCGCCGGGCCGTCTCGACCAGCCCGACGAGCGAGCCGGTGTAGTTGACGACCTCGCCGAGCCGGTCCTGGGTGAGTCCGGAGGCCTCGCGGAAGCGGCGCAGCTCCGACCCGAAGAAGCCGAGCACGGACGACGAAGGGTCCAGGTCTCGCGTCGGTGCCATCGGCGTCCTCCCCCGGTCTACAGCGCCCGTTGTTGAGCGCCGAGCACTACCGAGCGTATCGCCGCGGGACGAGTCTTGTGACGGGCCGGCGCAGATCGCCCCGGACCGTGACCGTTGGAGCCGTGATGCACGACGTCCCCGCCCGTCCCGCCGCCGAGCGGCCGCCCTTCGCGACGACGGGCGGGGCGGACGGCTTCGGCGGACGGCTGGAGTTCTGGCTGCCGAGACGCCGGGACTCGGTGCGCGAGGCGCGGCGGCGGCTGCGCGACCTGATGGCGGTCTGCGAGCCGTGGGACGCGCGCACCGCCGGGCACTTCACCGGGGACGGCGCTCTGGTGCTGTCCGAACTCGCCACCAACGCGGTGGTGCACGCCCGCTGCCGCGGCGGCCGGGTGCAGTTCCGTCTCCGCTACGGCAGGCCGGGCCTGCTGCTGGAGGTGTCCGACCCGGACGGCGGGTGCGGGCCGGGAGAGGTGCCGCGGATCGCGGAGGAGTTCCCGGAGGGCGGGCGCGGGTTGGAGATCGTCGGCGCGCTCGCCGCGGCCTGGGGCTGGCTGCCGCAGGCGGCGGGCGGGGGTGCCGGCAAGACGGTGTGGGCGCTGATCGCGCCGCCGGGCGCCACGGGGCCGGCGGAGGGCTGAGGAACTGCCGGGCGCAGTGGCGGAAATGCCGTTCCGCGGCGGACGGCGCTCGGCTAGATTTCCGGTATGTGATCACAGAACCCGCGGTGCCCGGCCGCCTCTTCGACGCCCTGCAGTCCTCCGCCGTCCGGGAGGTGTCCGAGCTGCGCGAGGTGTACGAGCAGCCCGGCGACCACGCCCGCCGCAAGCAGGTCGACCGGATCCACGACGTGGCCCGGCAGTTGATCGGCTGCTCGTCGCTGGTGATGGTGGCGAGCGCGGACGGGGAGGGCCGCTGCGACGTGTCGCCGCGCGGCGGCCCGGCCGGGTTCGTGGCCGTGCTGGACGACCGGACGCTGGCGATCCCCGACGCCACCGGCAACAAGCGCCTGGACAGCCTGCAGAACGTCGTGACCACCGGACGGGTCGGCCTGCTCTTCGTGGTGCCCGGCCGGGACACCACGCTGCGGGTCAACGGCCGGGCCTGCGTCACCACCGACGAGCGCCTGCTGGCGCAGCTGACCGCGGTCGGCAAGCCGCCGCGGAGCGCGATCGTGGTGGAGGTCGAGGAGGTGTACGGGCACTGCCCGAAGGCGTTCCTGCGCGGCTCCGCGTGGAAGCCGGAGCAGTGGCTCGGCAAGGACGCCCAGCCGACCTCGGCCCAGGTCACCCTCTCCCACCTGCGGGACCCGGAGCTGACCCTGGACCAGATCGAGCAGGCGGAGCGGGAGTCCCTCCAGTACCGCTACGAGTGACCCGCGCCGCCGCGGAGCGGAGCGGTCAGAGCGGCAGCTCCTCGCCCGCGCGGTAGGAACGGACGGCGGCGGCCCCGCCGCCGTCCGGGCGGACGAGGTGCACCCGGCCCGCGCCGCGCACCCGGGCGCCCGCGCCCCGCACGGTGACGGCGGTGTTCTCGTCGATCGCCAGGCCGTAGGGCACGGCGCCGCGGGCGACCGCCTCGACCAGCCGGCCGAGGGTGCCCCACTGGGCGGCGTGCACGTCGACGGCCGGGGCGACCAGGCCGAGGCCGTCGCGGACCTCGATCTCGTCCAGGTCCTCGGCGGTCTCCTCGGGGCAGACGGGCACGCCCCCGGACAGCCAGCCGCCGACCACCGCGCGCCCGGCCGCGATCGCCGCGCCGGCCGAGAACCCGGCGTACGGCAGCGGGCGTTCGGCCAGCCGGCGGCCGAGCGGCCCGGCCAGCGCCGAGGCGTACTCGGGGGTGAGCCCGCCGCCGACGAAGACGGCGTCCGCGCCGTCGAGCACGGCCGGGTCGAATGCCGCGCCCGGCACCACGGGCACCGCGCGGGGCCGGCAGGGCGCCGCCGCGGTGAGCGCGCCGGACCAGCGCTCGAACTGCTCGGGCACGTCGCCCTCGTCGAGCAGCAGGCAGGCCACCTCGGGCTGCGCCCCGGCCTCGGCCAGGAACGGCCCGTACAGCTCCGCGTACCACGTCTCGTCGCGGCCACCGCCGACCAGATGGATCGTCATCGCTCCCCCTTCACGGTGTGCATCCTGCACGGTGTGCATCCGGCGCACGCTAGGCGGTCGGGCACCGACCGGGCGAACGGTTTTCCGTCCGGACCGCGGGCGCCGGGCCGCCGGCCTCAGTCGACGTCGACGTCGTCGAAGAGCGCGAGCATCCGGGCGAGCACCCGGACGCAGGTCGCGACGTCCGCCTCGGTCAGGTCGCCGCCGGCCTGCCGGAGCAGCGCGTGCTCGCGGTCGGTCACGGCGGTGATGGCGGCGAGGCCGTCGTCCGTCAGCCGGATCAGCGAGGACCGCTGGTGGGCCGGGTTGGGGGCGGTCGCGACGAGGTTCCGGGCGGCGGCGTCGTTGACCATGCGCTGGACGAACTGCCGGCTCAGCGACTGGGCGCGGCCCATCTGCGGGACGGTCATCGGCCCGTGCTCGCGGAGCAGGTCGAGGACGGCGCGGACGCCGACCGACAGGCCCTGCTGCGGGGCGTCCTGCTCGATCTTGCGCTGGACCCGCCGGTAGAGCGGGCCCACCAGGGCGAACACCTCCATGAGGTGCGGGGCGATGTCGTCGGGCTCGCCGGGCGGCGGCTGCGGGGGCTCGGTCTCGGTCACGCGGCCATCATGACACCTCGGGTGCCGTATCGGTCGAAGAAAATGACAACTCAGTTGTCATCCTTCATAGAATATGGCACCTTGGTTGTCATGACTGATGCCTCGGACCTCGCCACCTTCCCCTCCCACGACGGCCCCCTCGCCTACCGCGACACCGGCAGCGGTCTGCCCGTCGTCCTGCTCCACGCGGGCTTCCTGGACCACACCATGTTCGACGAGCTGGTGCCCGCCCTCGCCCGCCGCCACCGGGTGATCGCACCGGACGCCCGCGGCCACGGCCGGTCCGCCAACGCCACCCTGCCGTTCCGCCAGACCGACGACCTCGCCGCCCTGCTGCGCGGGCTCGACACCGGCCCGGCCGTCCTGGTCGGCACCTCGATGGGCGCGATCATCGCCGTCGACACCGCCCTGGAGCACCCGGACCTGGTGCGCGCCCTGGTGATCAGCGGCGGCGGCACCGCCCTGCGCGAACCCCGCGACCCGTGGCTGCTGGAGCTGGAGGCCGAGAAGGCCGCCGCCATGGCCGCCGGCGACATCGCCGGCTGGGTCGACGCCTTCGCCCGGATCGCCGCCGGCCCGCACCGCGGCCCCGACCGGGTCGACCCGGAGGTCGTCCGCCGGGTGAAGGAGATGGCCTGGCGCACCCTCGCCAAGCACACCGCCGACGAGCAGGACCACAGCGCGCCCGTCGCCGACACCGCCGCCCGCGCCAAGGAGATCGCCGTGCCCGTCCTGGCGCTCAACGGGGCGCTCGACTCCCCCGACCTGATCGCGCTCGCCGAGGACCTCGCCGCCGCCGTCCCCGACGGCCGCACCACCACCCTCGACGACGCCGCCCACCTGCCGAGCATGGACCGCCCGGAGGCCTACCTCCACGCGGTCGAGGCCTTCCTGCAGGAGATCACGGCGGCCTGACGCCGCTACGTGCCGGGCGCGGTGCCTTCCGCGGGTTCGGCGCGTCGGCGCAGGTCCGCGCCGCAGCGCCAGCAGCGGACGCTGCCGGCCGGCTCCGGCACCGCGCCGCAGGACGGGCAGAGCAGCGCCAGCAGGCAGGCCGGCTCACCGCCCTGCTCCTCCGGGCCCGGCCGCTGCTCCCCGTGCCCGCCGAACGGCTCCTCGTCCATGCCCGCCAGGCTACGCCGGTGCACCTACGGCGGTCACAGGGCGTGGCGGCTCGCGCAAACCCGGAGGTGGTGGTGGACTGAGGGGGACGGGAAGGGCCCCAGGAAGACGCGGGGTAGCGGCCAGAACCGTGCACCGCGCAATCAGGATCCGCGAGAAGCGGGTAGCCCCTTCCCGTCGCCGCACGTCGGACGCCGTGCAGCACGGCCGGCCGCCGCCGTTCCTGCTCCGGACACCGCTGGAGGAGCCATGACGTCAGCCGTGGGAAGCCGCCCGGTCGTGGTCGGCGTCGACGCCGGGGACCCGGCCTCCGCGGCCCTCGCCTGGGCCGCCGACGAGGCCGTCAGCCGGGGGCTGCCGTTGCGGCTCGTCCACGCCGTACCGCCGAGCAGCCGGGACTACCGCGGCTTCGACGAGGGCCACTACCGCACCGCGATGCACGAGGCCGGCGAGGCGGCGCTCGGCGAGGCCCGGCTCGCCGTCGAGGAACGGTACTCGGGGCTCGACATCAGCATCGTCCTCGCCGACGGGCAACCCGGCCAGGTGATCTGCCGGCGGGCCGCCAGCGCCGAGATGGTCGTCCTCGGCACCCGCGGGCTCTCCCGGATCGAGGCGGTGCTCAGCACCTACTCGGTCATCCTGCCGGTCACCGCCCAGTCGCCGTGCCCGGTGGTGATCGTCCGCGGTGAGGAGCAGATCGCCGAGGAGCCGCCGTACGTCGTCGTCGGCGTGGACGGCAGTGCCGGCTCCGGCGCGGCCATCGACTTCGCCTTCGACGCGGCGGCCCGGCGCGGGGCGGAGCTGCGCGCGGTCTGGGTGTGGCAGGCGCCGACCATCCTGCCGATCGACAAGGCCACCGCGATCCAGGAGATCAGCCGGCAGCTCCACGAGGTCACCGCCGGCCGCACCGCCCTGCACCCCGACGTCCGGCTCACCCACGAGGTGCTCACCGGCCACCCCGTCGAGCAGCTCGCCGCGGCCTCCGAGAACGCGCTCGCCCTGGTCGTCGGCCGCCGCGGCCGCGGCGGCTTCACCGGCCTGCGCCTCGGCTCCGTCCCGCACGGCCTGCTGCACCGCGCCCGCTGCCCGCTCGTGACCGTGCCCGCCGACCTCGACTGAGCGCCCGGCGGCCGGTCGGAGGGCCCGCGGTCAGCGCAGGACGACGGTGATTCCCGTCTCCTCCAGGAAGCGCACCACGTGCTCGACGTAGGGGAGTTCGCCCGCCGGGTCGACGCTGACGTCCGCGAGGGCGGTGCGGGCCGTGTCCGCGTCGTGCCAGACCAGGGTGAACGGCCCCCGGACCTCCTCGCCGCCGCAGGGGCAGCCCAGCAGCACCCCCCAGCACTGGTGGAGGTGCCGGCCCGGACCGCCGACCGCTTCGCCCAGCGCGCACCGGAAGCCCGCGACGTCGGTGACGAACCTGCCGTCCAGGTGACAGGTGCCGCCGACGGGCACCTCGCCCGGGGTGCCGGTGGTGAACCGCAGCCACTCCTCCCTGCCGGCGGTCGGCAGGCCCGCCCAGGCGTTCCGCTCGCGCGGGACGCCCTCGTACCAGGCGTCCCAGACCGGTCGGGCGGCGCCGGCCGGCAGGTGGCCGAGCCCTGCGCGCACGGTGACGTCGACGTCGATCAGGGTGCCCCCGAGCCGGGACGGCCGTGCACCGGCGATCTGCAGGTGGAGGTTCTCCTCGGTGCGGATCGGCCGGCCCGTACGGTCCAGGACGAGGAGGTCGAGCCGGTCGCCGTCCGCCCGCGGGTGGACGAGCCGGGCGAGCAGCCGATCGGTGGGCTCGCAGCCCACCAGCCGGAGCGGTTCCGGCTCCGGCTCCGGCCGCTCGGTGTAGAGGCCCTCGATCCGGCGGCACTCGCCGATCCGGCTGCCGGTGCCGTTGTGGATCCCGATCTCCGCCGACTCCGGCTCACCGACGGCACCGGTCCGGCCGGTCGGGGTCGTCGGGCCGACGACCCCGGCCTCCAGCACCAGGTCGAACAGGCCGGGGCCCAGCGCGGACGGACGGCTGCCCACCACGACGGCCTCGTCCAGATCCCAGTAGTGCACCCACCAGCCGTCCCACGCGTCCGGGTGGTCGTCCGGGAATTCCACCGGGACGAACAGGTGGCCCAGCTCGACCGGTTCGCGCCGCGCGCGGTCGGCCGCCTTCAGCAGCCGGCCGGTCGGACGGCATCCGACCAGGGTCAGGGTCTCGCGCCGGGGCACCCGGTCCACGAACAGCCCGTCCATGTCGGCGCACGGCGTCCAGAGCGTCCGCTCGCCGTCCCACTCCTCGCTGACCAGCGCATACCTGAGCGGGATGTCCCGCTGCCGCGCCCATACGACTTCTTCGAACCGCACGTCGTCCTTCCGTCGGCCCGCATCGTCGCAGCGCGGACCGGGCCCGCACCACCGGATTACGCGGCGCCCGGGACGGACCCCTATCAGTCGGGGAGCAGCAGGTTGACGTCGCCGAACTCGTGCCAGAGGTAGCGCTGGTCGAGGGCCTCGGCGTAGCAGCGGGTGAGCAGGGGGCGGCCGGCCACGGCCTCGAGCATGAGGAGGTGGGAGGCGCGCGGCTCGTGGAGGCCGGTCAGCAGGCCGTCGACGGCGCGGACACCGCGTCCGGGGGTGATGACGAGGTCGGTCCAGCCGTCGGCGGCGTGGACCTGCCCGTCCCCGTCCGCGGCGGACTCGAGGGCGCGGACGGCGGTGGTGCCGACCGCGATCACCCGGCCGCCCCCGGCACGGACGTGGTCGACCAGCCGGGCCGTGGACTCCGGAACGGAGTACCGCTCGGCGTACGGGGCCTCGTGCGCCTCCGGGGAGGCCACGCCGGTGTGCAGGGTGATCGGCGCGACGAGGATCCCGCGGGAGACCAGCCGGGCCACCGTCTCTGTGGTGAACGGCCGTGCGGCGCTGGGCATTTCGCTACTGCCGGGCACAGCCGCGAAGACCGTCCGGTACGCCTCGATCGGCCAGTCGCGGTCCACGTATCCGTACCGGACGGCGCGGCCGTGCCGGGCGAGGTAGCCGGTGAGTTCGCCGGGCAGGGTGAGCCGGGCGTGCCAGAGCCGCGGGGTGAACGGCGCGGTGAGTTCGGCGACCGCACCGCCCGGCAGGGTGATCCGCAGGCCGGGCCGAGCGGGCGAAGTGCCCGGCTCCCAGGGGGCGGTGGCGTGCGAGGTGGGTCGGCGCAGCTCGACGAGGTGGTGGCCGCGCGGGTCCGGCTGGGCCGAGGAGAGGTGCACGGCGACCTCGGTGCCGTCCGGGAGTGCGCCGGTGAGTGCGGCGGGGAGGGTGGCCGAGTTGTTCACCACCAGCAGGTCGCCGGGGCGCAGCAGGTCGGGCAGCTCGGTGAAGCGGTGGTGGGAGGTGGCGGCGCCCTGTCGGCGGCCGACCAGGAGGCGGACGCCGTCCCGGGTCAGGCCGCGGGCCTCGGCGGGTGCCCGGGCGGAGAGTTCGGGCGGGACGGTGAAGTCGTAGCCGGTGTCCACGGCGGTCGCCATCTCACTCACCGGCCGGGGTCGGGGCGTCGGCGGCGGTCCGGGCGGCGACGGCGGGCGTGTCGGCGGCGGCGGTCCGGGCGGCGGGCAGGTCGGCCGCACGGTAGCGGCCGGCGGCGGGGCGGTCCCGGAGCAGGCCGAGCAGCGCGGGGACGACGGTGGCGGGCAGCGGCCGGTCGGAGATGTCCTCGCCGGGGAAGGCCTCCTGGTGCATCCGGGTGCGCATGTCCCCCGGGTCGACGGCCCAGACGGCGACGGCCGGCTCCTCGGTGGCGAGCACCGCGGAGGCGTGGTCGAGGGCCGCCTTGGAGGCGCCGTACCCGCCCCAGCCGGGGTAGGCCTCGACGGCCGCGTCCGAGCTGATGTTGAGGACGGCGCCGCGGTGGTCGCGCAGCTGGGGCAGCAGCAGCTGGGTGAGGGCGATCGGGCCGAGCACGTTGACCTCGAAGGTCTCCAGCAGGCCGGGCAGCGGGAAGTCGGCGAGGGCGGGCAGCGGTGCGCCGTCGAGGTCGTAGCCGGTCAGGGTGGAGGCGTTGTTGACGAGCAGGGAGGCTCCGCCGAGGGCCTCCGCGGCCTCGGCGAGGCGTTCGCGGTGGTCGTCGTCGACGACGGAGCCGGCCGGGGCGGTGACCTTGGTGACGGCGGCGAGTTCGGCCTCGGCGGCGGCGAGTTCGGCGGTGTTCCGGGCGGTGATCACCAGCTGCCAGCCGTCCCGGGCGAGGGCGCGGGCGAGTTCCAGGCCGAGCCCCCGGGAGGCTCCGGTGACGACGGCGACGGGCGGGGTCTGCGGGCTGTCGGTGGCTGCCGGTGCAGCGGCGGTGTCCATGCCCCCACTCTCGTTCCGCACCGGGCCCGCCCGGATCGGCCGCCGGCCCGGTGCCCCCGGGCCCTTGGCCCTACGACCGGGGCCTTAGGGCGGTTCTTCAAGGGCGCACGGATGCCGCACGGGGGCGCGTGGGACTGCGCGATTCGGATGCGGCCCACCGTCCGGATCAGGGTGCGCCGGATTCGTCAGGAGCACCACTCCCGGACTGCGCGGTTCTCCCCCGGCCTTCGGCCGGGAGGTGCCCCCACGCGCCCCTGCGGCATCCGTACGCCTTGGAGGACACGTCCCAGGGCTTCGCGCCGACGGCGAGCGGGCCCGGGGTGCCGTTACCGGGTCCAGCGGGTCTCGGCGATGCCGCAGGCGTGCGCGGTCGACCCGGTGGCGCGGTAGCGGCGGCCGGCGAGCCAGGGGCCGAAGATGCGGACGCCGGTGCCGGCGAAGCCCGGGTTGGTGAACAGCCGGAGTTCGTCGGCGAGGTCGTCCCGGAGCAGGGACGAGACCAGGCCGGCGCCGCCGAAGCAGACCAGGTCGCCGCCGGCCTCCTTCTTTGCGCGGGCCACGGTGTCGGCGAGCGGGCCGTTGAGCACGGTGGTCCGGGGCCAGTCCTGCAACGGGCGGCCGGAGCGGCTGACGACGAACTTCGGCAGGGTGCCGGTGGCCCGGCTGAACTCCCAGTCGGGGTCGGCGGGGTGCTGCTCCGCGGTGTGCGCCCAGTGCGCGAGGTATCCCTCGTCGGCCATCGGCCGGCTGAGCAGGATGCCGGAGGCGCCCGCGAGCAGGCCGTTGAAGGAGGCGCGGAGGTCGGCGCTCCAGGGCCAGTCGGGGCCCCAGTTCCACAGCTGCCAGTCGGTGTCCGGCAGGCTGCTGTCGACGCAGCCGTCGATGGAGATCTGCATCGCCACAATCAGGCGGCTCATGGTCTCGTCCGTCCCCTCGTCACGGTCCAGGGCTGCGGACGGCCCGGGGCGCGGACCCGTCCTCCCGGATGTCTACCAGCCGGACGCCGTTCCCGCCGGGCTTCCGGCCCGACGCCCCTCCGCGGGGCTCCGGGGACTCGCCGAGCGCGGCTTCTGGGCATGAGTCGCACACTGACCTACCATCAGACGATCCGCCAGTATGACCGGCCCGGCCCGATGCGGAAGGCTGCGCACACCATGACGATCAGCGAGGCCCTGACGGTCGACCAGGTGATCGACCGGATGGAGCGGTTGCAGGCGACGTTCCCGGCCGGGGACGGCGTCGGGGTGTTCAACCACGTGTACCTGCGGGTGACCCGGCTGGTGGCCGAACGGCTCTCGGACGGCTACTTCGCCGACCCGGCCGGGATGTCCGAGCTGGACGCGGTGTTCGCGGCCCGCTACCTGGAGGCGGTGGAGGCCGCGGCGGGCGGGCGGCGCCCGGCGCACTGCTGGCGTCCGCTGTTCGAGCTGCGCGGCCGGGCCGACGTCCACCCGCTGCAGTTCGCGCTGGCGGGGATGAACGCGCACATCGAGCACGACCTCCCGCTGTCCGTGCTCGACACCTGCCGGCTGCTCGGCCAGGAGCCGGAGGACGTCCGCGCGGACTACCACCGGATCAACGACGTGCTGGCGCAGGTGGAGGCCGAGGTGCGGGAGGAGCTGCTGCCCTGCCCGGACGAACTGCACGCCGCCGACCGGCTGCTGCACGTGGTCGGGGTGTGGAGCATCGACCGGGCCCGGGACGCGGCGTGGGCGAGCGTGCTCGCGCTGTGGGAGCTGCGGCACTCCCCGCTGGTGGAGGACACGGTGGCCGCGGCGCTGTCCCGCTCGGTCGGCATGGTCAGCCGGGCCCTGCTCACCCCCGTCGAGTGACGCACCACGGGTGCGCCCCCAGGGGCGCACCCGGACGCGGGAGCGGTCAGGCCCAGCTGGAGTGCAGCGGCTTGCCCTCGGCGTAGCCGGCCGCGCTCTGGATGCCGACGATCGCCTTCTCGTGGAACTCCTCCAGGCTGGAGGCGCCGGCGTAGGTGCAGGAGCTGCGGACGCCCGCGACGATCGAGTCGATGAGGTCCTCGACGCCCGGGCGGGCCGGGTCGAGGAACATCCGCGAGGTGGAGATGCCCTCCTCGAACAGCGCCTTGCGGGCGCGGTCGTAGGCGGACTCCTCGGCGGTGCGGTTGCGCACGGCACGGGCGGAGGCCATGCCGAAGCTCTCCTTGTACTGGCGGCCGTCGGCGGTGGTCTGCAGGTCGCCGGGCGACTCGTAGGTGCCGGCGAACCAGGAGCCGATCATCACGTTGGACGCGCCGGCGGCGAGCGCCATGGCGACGTCGCGCGGGTGGCGGACGCCGCCGTCCGCCCAGACGTGCTTGCCGAGGCGGCGCGCCTCCTCGGCGCACTCGAGGACGGCGGAGAACTGCGGCCGGCCGACGCCGGTCATCATCCGGGTGGTGCACATGGCGCCGGGGCCGACGCCGACCTTGAGGATGTCGGCGCCCGCCGCGACGAGGTCGCGGACGCCGGCGGCGGAGACCACGTTGCCGGCCACGATCGGCACCTGCGGGTCGAGGCCGCGGACGGCCTGCAGGGCGCTGATCATCGACTCCTGGTGGCCGTGCGCGGTGTCGACGACCAGCACGTCCGCGCCGGCCTCGAGCAGCGCCTTGGCGCGGCCCGCGACGTCGCCGTTGATGCCGACGGTGGCGGCGATCCGCAGCTTGCCGTCGGCGTCGACGGCCGGGGTGTAGAGGGTGGCGCGCAGCGCGTTGCGGCGGGTGAGCAGGCCGACGAGGCTGCCGTCGGCGGCGACCACCGGGGCGAGCTTGCGGTGCGCCTCGTTGAGGCGGTCGAAGGCGGCGCGCGGCTCGATGCCCTCGTCCAGCAGCAGCAGGTCGCGGGACATCACCTCGGCGAGGCTGGTGAAGCGGTCGACGCCCTGGCAGTCGCCCTCGGTGACGACGCCGACGGGCTTGCCGTCCTCGACCACGACGAGGGCGCCGTGGGCGCGCTTGGGCAGCAGGGAGAGCGCGTCGGCGACGGTGTCGCCGGGGCTGAGGGTGATCGCGGTGTCGTGCACCAGGTGGCGGCCCTTGACCCAGCCGATCACCTCGGTGACGACCTCGATCGGGATGTCCTGCGGGATCGCGACCAGGCCGCCGCGGCGGGCCACCGTCTCGGCCATCCGGCGGCCGGCGATGGCGGTCATGTTCGCCACCACCAGCGGGACGGTGGTGCCGGTGCCGTCGTGGGAGGAGAGGTCGACACCCTGCCGGGAGCCCACGGCGGAGCGGCTGGGGACCATGAAGACATCGTCGTACGTGAGGTCGTACGCGGGCTTGAGGTCGTTCAGGAAACGCATGAAAGGGCTCTCTGGCTGGGCGGTAGGTACACCACGGGTGCGGTTGCGGCAGGGCCGGCGGGCGCACTCGGGCGCCCCGCACCCAACCGTCAATGTTCATCGATACCCCGGGGTGAAGGCCAATCCACACGCAAACCTTGAAGATCCACACAAGCCGTCGCGGCGGCCTGCCGCCGTGGCCTGGAGGAAGGTACGAACCGGCCGCCCGCACACCTAGTTGAACGCGTTCAAATTCTGCGGCATGATCCTCGCATCGAGGTCCGGGATCCGCCCGGGCCGGCGCCGCCGTGCCCTGCGCACCGGCGGCGGGGGGAGGAGAGGGGGATCGTGGCCGACATCGGAAGAACCCGCCTCCCGGCCGCCGCGGTCGCACTGATGTGGTGGTACGAGGGCTTCTGGTGCAAGGTCTTCCCCGGCCGGGCGGACCAGCGCGCCATCGTCGAGGGGCTGCCGCTGCTGCCGGCCGGCGCGGTCACGCCGCTGCTGCTCGCCATCGGACTGGCCGAGGTCGCGCTCGGCGTCTGGGTGCTGCTCGGACACCGCCCGTACGCCGCCGCGGTCGTGCAGACCGTCCTGGTGGCCGGCTTCAACACCGGCGGGCTGCTCGTCGGCGCGGACCACATCCCCGAGCCCGGCCGGCTGGTCGTCCAGGACATCGCCTTCCTCGCGCTGATCTGGCTGGTCGCCGCCCGGCGCCCCGCGGACCGCGCACCGCAGTGGGCGGTGGCCCGGTGAACCGCTCCCCCGCCGCCCGCCCCGCCCCCGCCGACGGCACGCCGTGGCAGGACGGCCGTCTGATCGCCGGCCCCGCCGGCCGCCCCCGGGTGCTCTTCGGCCGGATGTACGAGGACCCGGCCGTCGAACTCTCCGTCCTCCCGCCGCCCGGCGCCCGGGTGCTCTGCATCGCCTCCGCCGGCGACACCGCCGCCGCCCTCGCCGCGGCCGGGTACGAGGTCACCGCGATCGACCTGAACCCCGTCCAGCTCGCCTACGCCCGCGCCCGCCTGGAGGGCGGCGCACCCGCGCTCACCGGCGCCGCCGAACGGCTGACCGGCCTCGGCCGCGCCACGGCCGCAGCCCTGCTGCCGGCCTGGCGGTCCGCCGCCGTCGCCGGCTTCCTGCGCCTCGACGACCCCGCCGAGCAGCTCCGCCGCTGGTCGGCCGAGTTCGACGGCCCGGGGCTGCGGCTGCTCGCCGCGGGCGCCCTGCGGCCCGCCGGGGCGCTCGCCGCCGCCCTGCGGCCGGGCTTCCGCTGCGCCCTGCCGTCCGGCTTCGACACCGTGCTGCTCCGCCGGATCGCCCGGACGGTCGCCCGGCACCCCAACGCGGCCAACGACTGGGCCTGGCGGCTGCTGCTCGGCCGCGAACGCCCCGGCGCCACCGCCCTTCCGGCCGGCGGCGGGGTGCGGCTGGTGCTCGGCGAGGTCGTCGAACACCTGGAGCGCTCCACGGCCGGCCGCTACGACGCGGTGACGCTCTCCAACGTGGTCGACGGTCCGGGGCCGGACTTCGCCCGCCGGCTGCGCTCCGCCGTCGAGCACGCGGTGCGGCCCGGCGGGGTCGCGGTGGTCCGCAGCCTCCGCGAACCCGGCCCGGCCGGGCCCGGGCTCGCCGCCGAGGACCGTTCGGTGATCTGGGGCGTGGTGCGGGCCGTCCGCACCGGGACGGACGGAGCCGATCCGCGATGAAGCACCTGCTGCAACGCCACCCCGTCCCCATGCGGACCCGCTTCGCGCACTCGCTGGTCCTCACCTACGCCCTGCCGCCTGACGTCCTGCAACCCCTGCTGCCGCCCGGCCTCGCCCTCGACACCTACACCGATCCGGGCGGCACCGAGCACGGCTTCGTCGCCGCCGCCCTGGTCGACACCCGGGACCTGCGGCCCGCCTTCCTGCCGGCCGGCCTCGGCGCCGACCGGATCCTCACCGGGTACCGCGTCTTCACCCGCTTCCCGACCCCCACCGGGCGGACCATGCGCGGCCTGAAGATCCTCCGCAGCGACACCGACAGCCGGGTCATGGTGCTCGGCGGCAACCTGCTCTCCCGCTACCGCTACCGGCTCGCCCGGATCGGCAGCAGGGTCGTCGACGACAGCCTGGAGTTCCGGATCGTCAGCCGCGACGGCCGGGCCGACCTGCACGTGCGGGCCCACCTCGGCGGCGCCCCCGCGGACCTGCCGGCCGGCAGCCCGTTCGCCTCCGCCAAGGACGCCCGCCGGTTCGCCGGGCCACTGCCCTACACCTTCGAGCACGAGCCGGAGACCGGCTCGATGATCGTGGTCAAGGCCACCCGGACCCGCTGGGAGCCGACCCCGGTCGCCGTCGAACTGCCGACCCCGCCGACCTTCTTCCGGCACGGCCCCTTCGCCGGGACGACCCCCGTCCTCGCCAACGCCTTCCACGTCGCCGACCTCGAGTACGGCTGGGAGGCCGGCCGGCGCCGCGCCGAGAACGGGGCCGAGCGGTGAACCGGACCACGGCACGCGAGCAGCAGGAACAGCACGGGTTCTCCGGGCTGCGGGAGGTGGTCTACTACAACTGGCCGATGTACGTGGCGGGTTGCCTCGCCGCGGGGGCCGGCCTCGCGGCCTCCCACCGCCTGCCCGGGCCGGCCGCGCGGATCGCCCGGCTCGGTGCGGCGGCCGCCGCCGGACTGCTGGCGACCAGCACCGCCGCCACCTGGTGGGTCTACGACCGCTCGGAGCTGCAGACCTTCGACTGGCTGGACGATCTGCTGCCGGCCGGCCCGGGCGAGCACCTGGTGGTCTCCGCCGGCCTCGACGAGACCAGCCGGCCCCTGGCCGCCCGCCGGCCGGACCACCCCCAGCGGGTGGTGGACCTCTACGACCGGGCGACGATGACCGAGGGCTCGATCCGGCGGGCCCGCCGCCGGGTGCCGCCCGTGCCGGGCACCCTCGCCGGACGGCCCGACCGGCTGCCCGCCGCGACGGACTCGGCGGACACCGTCCTCGTCGTCTTCGCCGCCCACGAGCTGCGCCGCGCCGAGGACCGGCGGGCGCTGTTCGCCGAGTTCGCCCGGGTACTGCGCCCCGGCGGCCGCCTCGTCCTGGTCGAGCACCTGCGGGACGCTGCCAACACCGCCGTCTACGGCCCCGGCGCCCGGCACTTCTTCTCGCGGCGGACCTGGCTCGGCGCCGCCGCGGACGCGGGCCTGCACCCGGTCGCCGAACGGCGGATCGCCGCACTGGTGACCGCCTTCGCCTTCACGCAGACCGACGCCCCGGACCGGAAGGACGGCACACCGTGACCCACCTGCTCACCCTGGAGGGCCAACTACGGCTGGTGGGTGCCGCCCTGATCGCCATGGGCGCGCTGCACGCCGTCCTGCCGCGGTTCATCGGCTGGCCCTCCGACCTGGCCGGCACCACGCTGCTGACCCGTCAGGTCTCCTACGTGCACCTGTTCTTCATCGCCCTGACCTGCGTCCTGCTCGGCCTGCTGCCCCTGCTGCTCGCCCCCGACCTGCTCGCGGGCGGTCGGCTCGGCACCGCGCTGCTCACCGCGCAGACCCTCTTCTGGGGCATCCGCTGGCTCTTCGAGTTCGCGGTGTTCTCCCCGGCGCTCTGGCGCGGGGACCGGCTGCGCACCGCCGCGCACGTGGCGCTGTCGGTGCTGTGGACCTGGGTGACGGCGGTGTTCGCCTGCGCGCTGGTGGCGGTGCTCCGCGGTTGAGGCGCCGGTGCGGTGCGCGCGGCCGGGGGTGCGGTCGGGGTGCGGTCCGGGTGTGGTCAGAAGACGTGACCGGTCGCGTAGGCGTGCACCGGGTCCGGTCCGCCCTCCGTCCCGGTGCCCGTGCGGTCGGTGACCGAGACGACCCCGTCGACGGAGCGGCACAGCCGCACCACGAGCGGCGCGAGCCCCGGGGTCTCGATGGTGCCGCTGAGCACCACCCGGCCCTGCACCACCTCCACGCCCACCAGGGCCGGGCTCACTCCGTCGACCTTGCCCAGCACCTCCTCGACGATCTCCCGGTGGATCAGCCGGTCCTCGCGGAGGAACACCCGCAGCAGATCGCCCCGGCTGACCAGGCCGGCCAGCCGGCCGTCGGCGTCGACCACCGGCAGCCGCTTCACCCCGTGCGCGGTCATCAGCCGGGCGGCCGCCACCACGCTCGCGCCGGGCGTGGTGCACAGCACCGAGCCGGTCATCAGCTCCGCCGCGGTCACCGCTGCCCTGCCGCCGTCGGGGCCGCCGTCCGCGGTGCCCGCCGGGGCCCTGTCCGCCGCGGACTCGGTCGCCGGGTCGTCCTCCTGGGCGGCCAGCGTGCGCAGCAGGTCCGCCTCCGAGACGATGCCGATCGGCCGGTCCTCGGCGTCCACCACCGGCACCGCCGTGATGTCGAACTCCGCCAGGAGCGCCACGATCTCCCGGAATCCGGTCTCCGGTGCCACCCGGACGACGTCCCGGGTCATCACCGACTCCACCGTGCGGTGCCCCATGACCAGCCTCCCTGCTGCCGTGCCCCGATCCTCACCCACCCCTGCCCCCAACGGTAGGGCCCTAGGACCCGTTCACGAACCGTCGCGCCCCGGAACCGCCGCTCGGGGGCTCAGCCCGTCCACGCGGCAGCGACGGCCCCGAGCCGCTCCCGGGAGGGCCGGCGGTCAGTCGGGGACGAGGACGGCGACGCCGGTGACGCGGTCGGCGGCGAGGTCGGCGAGGGCTTCGGGGGCGCGGCTCATCGGGTAGCGGCGGACGTGCACGGCGGGCGGGTGGGCGGCGGTCTCGGCGAGGTAGGCGCGGCCGTCGGCTCGGGTGTTGGCGGTGACGCTGCGCAGCGTGCGCTCCTGGAAGAGGTACTGGCGGTAGTCGAGGCGCGGGATGTCGGAGAGGTGGATCCCGGCCACCGCGAGGGTGCCGCCGCGGTCGAGGGCGGCGAGGGCGACGGGGACGAGGTCGCCGACCGGGGCGAAGAGGATCGCCGAGTCGAGGGGTTCGGGCGGGCTGTCGTCGGCGCCGCGGGCCGAGCTGGCGCCGAGGTCCTGGGCGAGCCTGCGGGCTTCGGCGGAGCGGGTCAGCACGTGGACGCGGGCGCCCCGGGCGAGGGCGAGCTGTGCGGTCAGGTGTGCGGACGCCCCGAAGCCGTACAGGCCGAGGCGGCCGCCGGGCGGGAGGTCGGCGCGCTGGAGCGCGCGGTAGCCGATGATGCCGGCGCAGAGCAGCGGGGCGAGGTCCTCGTCGGGCGGGCCCTCCGGCAGCCGGTAGACGTAGTCGGCGTCGACCACGGCGTGGCCGGCGTAGCCGCCGGGGACGTCCCAGCCGGTGTAGCGGGAGTCCGGGCAGAGGTTCTCGCGGCCGGCGAGGCAGTACCGGCAGCTGCCGCAGGTGCCGGCCAGCCAGGCGGCGCCGACCCGGTCGCCCTCGGCGAAGTCGGTTGCCCGCGGCCCGGCCCGCAGCACCCGTCCGACGATCTCGTGGCCGGGCGGGCAGCCGGGCAGGTGCGGTGCGAGGTCGCCCTCGGCGAGGTGCAGGTCCGTCCGGCAGACGCCGCAGGCCCGGACCTCCAGCAGCAGGCTCCTCGGTCCGAGCGGTTCCAGCGGCCGTTCGACCCGGCGCAGCGGGCGGTCGGCGGCGGGTGCGGGGTGGTCGACGACCCAGGCGGTGGTGGTTCCGGTGGTCGTCCCGGTCTCGGCAGCCATCGGCTGTGGCCTCCCGTCGGCGCGGCCTCCCGGCGGTGCGGCCGGGCGGTGGACGCGGTGCGGCTTCCGCCTCCAGCATGCACCGCCACGGCAGCCCGGGCGCGGTCGTGCACGGGCGACGACGCGGCCCGGGCAGCACGGTTCGTGAACGTCCGGCCCACTGCGGCGACCGTGCGTGACCGTCGGCACCGGTCGGGGATCGCCGCAGGTGGGAGTGGGCCGGTGGGGGGAGGTGGCCGGGTGGTGCGCGTGGCGGGGTGCCGGTGGGGCCGGTTGGAGAGACGCTTGAGTCCGAAGCCGGCGGTAGGAGGCGTACTATGCGCACCCACTTCCCCGGCCGTCGCGGGAATTCCCGGTGGCGGCGCCTGGTGGTGCATCTGCGGCTGGCGGTCGGCGCGGACGCCGGGCCGCTGTGGCGGCCGGTGGACCGGTCGCGGAGCCGGGCCCTGCTGGCCGCGTGGCTGGCCGTGGTGGTGGCGGCGGCCGGCGCGGGGGCGGCGGCGCTGTTCATGTACTGGTCGGCGCAGGCGGACGCGGCGCGGGCGGCGGCCCGGCTGCACCGGGTGCCGGCGGTGGTCCGCAGCGAGCCGCAGCAGGCGGACCTGAGCGCCTCCGGGGCGCCGGCGGGCGGCTACCGGGCGCTGGCGAGGTGGACGTACCCGGCCGGGCACACGGTGACGGAGGAGGCTGCGGTGCCGAGTTCGGCCGGGCCGGGTTCGCAGGTCAGGGTGTGGGTGGACGATGCGGGCCGGGCCGCCGAGGGGCCGCGGTCGACCTCGGACATCGTGGCGACCACCGGCTTCGTCGTGCTGGGCGGCTGGGCGGCCGCGGCGCTCACCTGCGCGGTCGGGTACAGCGTGCGGCGCAGCCGGTTGCAGCGCCGGGCGGAGGAGGAGTGGCAGAGCGACTGGGCGGTGGTCGAGCCGACCTGGACGGGCCGCGCGGGAGGCCGCAACGGCTCGGACGCCTGATCCCGTGACCGCGTGAAGCGCCGACCGCGAGGCGGAGGGGCACAGCAGGTGCCCCTCCACCTCCGCGTGCCGCGTGTGCGCGATCAGTTGACGTGGACGACGGGGCTGCCGGGCCGGCCGGTGTCGGTGACGGGGCCGTAGGTGGCGGAGAAGTATCCGTCCGCGGGGCACAGGCCCGATCCGCCGCTCTTGGCGAAGTGCTCGTTGTGGAAGGCCAGGCCGTGGGCGGTGTTGTCGGCGGCGCCGGTGAAGGCGCCGCTGAGCTGGTAGCTGCAGGTGATGGTGCCGAACCAGGTGGCGAGCACGGCGGTGGCCTGGATCGGCCCGGCCGGGCCTGCGGTGAGGGTGACGGGGTACCCGGCGGTGTCGTCGACCGCGACGGTGTAGGGAAGGTTGCCGACGGTCAGGCTCTTCACCGCGGTGACGCCGGTGACGTTGCTGGTGCACGAGCCGAAGGCCATGCCGGTGAGGGACTCGGTGGCGGTGCCGGGTGCGGCGGGGTTGGTGAGCACGGTGGCGGTGAACTGCGAGGTGCCGCAGGTGACTCCGGTGGCGCTGGTGGCGGTGGAGTAGAAGGTGGCCCGGGTGGTCGCGGCGAGCGGTGCCGAGAGCACGTCGCCCACGGCGACGGCGTCGCCGGTGGCGTCCCCGGTGGTGAGGACGGCCGCGGCGGCCGGCCGCGGCGCGGCGGCGGCCGGGGCGGAGAGGGCGGGGAGACCGGCGGCGGCGGTCGCGAGCAGGGCGGCGGCGAGCAGGGCGGGGCGGCTGGATGAGCGCATGGGTGGGCCTCTTCCTCGGTGAGGGGGTTCGAGAAGACGCACGTTCGCCGCTCCGGACGGGTGAGGGGCGCCGGAGCTCCTTACCCTTGTAGGTCCATGTCGGTACACCGTCAATACAATCGGCGGAACTTGCTGACGAATAGTCAGCAGCGCCCGCGCCGGCCGGTCTGCTACGGTCGTCCGGCGGCCGGCCGCGGGACTCCGGTGCGACTTCCGGAAGGCGCCTTTACCGCGACGATTCGCAGCTCGTGCCCCCATTCCCCGGCCGGCCCGCCACACCAACGGGGGCTGAACCATGGAGACGCCGGGCGATCTGGTCGCCGCCGAGGACGTGCTGCTGTTCGTGAACGCGGCGGTCACGGCCACCGGCCAGCGCGAGTTCCACACCGACGCGGCCGAGCAGCGGCTGTCGCTGGACTTCCTGCACGCGTACATCCTCGGCAACTACCGCGACCTGTACGCGGCGGTGCTCGCCCTGGACGTCAACGACCACAACGCGGCGATGATCGTACGCCGGCTGCTGGAGACCTCGCGGGAGGCCACCGACGCGCAGCGCCGCGCCGAGGGCCGGCTGATCGCGCGCCGCCTGGCGCTGATGCCGCCGCAGCGGGTGTACCGGCTCTTCGCCGGGCTGCGCCGGGCCGGGGTGAACAACCGGCGCACCCGCGCGGTCGTCCGGGACTGGATCGCGGCCCGGCCCGACGCCGCCCTGGACGCGGTGAAGTACCGCGGCGGCTTCCGCACGGCCCTGCGGCACGCGCACCTGGCGCCGCCCGGACCGGAGTTGGGCGACTTCACGTTCGGCGGGGAGAAGTCGCGACAGGGCCGGTCCTTCGACTCGCCGCTGCTGGACGCCTGGCGGCGGGCGCACTACCAGAAGTCGGCGGTGTACGAGCTGCCGTACACCGTGGCCGAGGGCTTCGCGGCGAAGCACGGGATCCCGCGGGCGGCCTTCCTGGAGCGGATCGCGCCGCGGATGACCCGGCTGGAGCGGCTGCGGCTTCAGGAGTCGGCCCGTGCCGCGGGGGCGGACGCCGTCGCGGTGGACCTCGCGCGGATGCCGCTGACCCGGCTGGCCGGGTACGTCCTCGGGCTGCCCGTCGAGCAGCGGCGCGCCCGGCGGACCGAGCTGACGGCGGCGCTGGAGGCCGCGGCCCGGCGCACGGCGGGCGCCCGGCAGGGCACCTGGGGCCGGGTGGCCGCGGTGCTGGACGACAGCTTCTCCTCGTACGGCTCGGGGCAGAAGCGGCGGCGTCCGCTGGCGGTGGCGCTGGCCTGCCACCACCTGCTGGCGGTGCTGGCCGCGGAGTACGTCCCGCTGTGGACCTCGGGCCGCCGTGATGCGCTGCTGGCCCGGCCGTCCGGCGCGACGCCGCTGGGCCGGCGCGTCCTGGACGCCCTGGAGACCGCCCCTGAGCAGCTGGTGATCGTCTCGGACGGCTGGGACAACGCACCGCCGGGCCTGGCCGCCGAGGTGCTGCGGGTGTGGCGCACCCGGCTGGATCCCGCCGGGGCGACCCGGATCGTGCACCTCAACCCGGTCTGGGACGCGGACGGCTTCGACGTGCGCCGACTCGCCCCCGGCGTGCCGACCGCCGGCATCCGGGACGCCGAGGACCTGGTGCCGCTGGTCGGGATCGCCCGGTTCGCCGAAGGCCGCACCGGACTGCCCGAGCTGACCGCGCACCTGGCCGAGCGGACGGCGGCGTTCCTGGCCGCCGGGGAGCACACCGGCGGCGGACCGGACACCGGCAGGACGGACACCGACGGGGAGCACGACGGGGAGGCGGACGAGTGAGCGGGCTCGACCTGACGGGCCTGGCCACCGGGCCGGCCCAGGTGTGGGGCGGGGTGCGCCTGGTGCCGCTGCTGCGCGCGGCGCCGATCACCGACCTGCGGTTGCACCGGCGGGTGTTCGGGGACGCGTACGCCCCGGTCGCGCTCGACCGCCGCACCACCTACCTGTCGTACGTGCCGCACGGCTTCGTCGCGGACTGGACGGACGACGGCTCCGCCGCCGCCTACGGCACCTCGCTCGGCGAGCGGGTGCCGGAGCGCGTACCGGTGCGCCCGCACCACCGACCGGCCCGCCGGGAGGGCTCTAACCGGCTGCGTTTCCTGCCGCTGCACCTGGCGCTGGAGGGCTACCTCGCGCTGCACTTCGGCGGGCCGACGGTGCTCTGGGCGGAGTGGTCGCAGCGGGCGGTGCGCGCGGGGCTGTCGCCGCGCGCCGAGGAGGCGTACCGGGGTGCCGAGGTGCGCGGGCTGGCCGACGCGCTGCGGGTGTTCGAGATCCACCACGGACAGTGCGGGGTGCTGGTGTACGTCGCGGACGCCCTGGCGGCGGCGTTCGCGGTGCCGCATCCGGAGGACTACCGGGCGCTGCACGCGACGCTGGTGCACGACCTGTTCGGCGAGCTGATCCACCACTACGCACTGCTGTCGGCACCGGTGCCGGAGTTCCGGGCGAACATCCCGGGCCCGGGCATCCGCTCGCTGGCCGACCTGCGGGCGGCCGCGGACGGGCAGGAGCGGGCCTGGGCGGAGTTCCACGACGGCACGATGGCGGCGGGCCTGCTGACGGCCCCCGTCCGGTTCCGACCGGTGTACCGGGCGGGCCGGTTCACCCTCGGCCGGTTCCTGCCGCAGTTCCGGCCGGGCGCGGAGAACCACATCGGCGAGACGATCACCGACGGGGACGGCCGGATCGCCTACCTGAAGACCTTCCGACTGTCGGAGGCGCAGGTGCGCCGGGGGTTCCTGCTGGACACGCTCGCCGCGCACGACTGGCACCTGGGCTCGGCGGCGGCCGCGCTGAACGCCACCGAGGCCCAGTTGGGCCTGCGGCTGGAGGCGGCGGGCTTCGGGGCGCTGCTGCGGCAGGACGTGCTGGACGGGTACCGCAAGCGGGCCCGGGCGGGTGGGGACGGCGCCGCGGCTCAGCCGGCGGCGAGCCGGCGGCCCTCGTCGAAGTAGCGGGTGAGGGCGTCGGCGCCGCCGAGTTCGCGGACGGTGCGGGCGGCGCCGAACGGGGCGTTCCAGAACCCGCCGGTGCGCGGGGTGTGCGGGCCGACGTAGGCGTACGGCTCGGGCTGGTAGGAGTCGCCGGCGGAGACGCCGTAGTTGACCGCGTCGAGGGTGATGCCGAGGTCGAAGTGCTCGGGCCAGAGCACCGGTTCCGCGTCCGGGGCGAGGCGGCGCAGGGCGGTGTCGGCGGCGCCGAAGCAGTGGGCGATCCACTGGGCGGCCTGCGGGTCGGCGTCGACCGGGTCGTCGGAGGCGGCGCCGGAGCCGTCGTGGTACAGGCCCTCGGGCGGGCCGGGTTCGAGGCCGAGGGCCGTCGCGAGCGCGGCGCAGCTGGTGCGCCGCAGGGTGAGGCGGTGTCCCGGGGCCATCAGCTCGTCGCCGATGACCTGCAGGAAGGGTTCGGCCGTGGTGGCGAAGCCGCCCGGGTAGGCCCGCAGCCGGATGGTGCCGCTCGCCCGGTACTGCGGCCCGGCGAGCACCGTCTCGGCGACGGCGTGCAGGGCCCGGCGGGTGCGGACGACCGTGTCGATGTCCATGTCTTCATGGTGGCCTGCACCGGCGGGGACGGCACAACCCGTCGTCCGTGGCCAGGAGTCGACAGGTCGATGAGGCGACTTGTCGCCTCTGCCCCGCTTTCGCACGCCGGTGACCTGCGGAAGCGGACGGCTGCGGCCCCCGCCGGAGCCCGCCGTGCGCCGCTCAGTGCCCGGCGCGGCGGCGGCGCAGCAGCACGGCACCGGCGGCCGCCGCGGCCAGCACGGCGACGACCACCGCCATCCAGGTCCAGGCGCTGTCGGCCTCGGCGGCGGCCGAGGTGCTGCGGATCGGCTCGGCGGAGGCGCTCGGCGCGGGGGCGGTGCCCACCGGGGCCACCGGTCCGCTGCTGGGTGCGGTGCCGGGGACGGCGGTGACGTCGACCTCGGCCTCGCCCCGGCCGAGCGCGGGGAAGCCCGATTCGACGACCACCTTCCAGTGGCCGGGCGGCAGTTGGCGGGCGGTGGTGTAGGTGCCGGGCTTGCCGGCGACCGCGACCAGCTGCCAGGGGCCGACCGCGCGGCCGTCCCGGTCGGTGGCGCTCAGGGTTCCGGCGATCTTCTCGTCGACCGGGTCGTGGTCGTTCTCCCAGGTGGCGACGGCGGTGAGGTGCCCGTCGACCAGGCTGGAGACGGTGAAGGCGATGGTGTCGCCGTGGGCACCGGCGGGCTGGGCCGTGCCGAGCACGGTCAGGCCGGTGAGGGCGGCGGCGGTGGCGAGGGTGCGCAGGCGCATGGGGTGGCTCCTGGTCTGGCCGGCGGGCGCGGGCGCCCGGTGGGACGGGACGGCCCGGTGGGGCGGGAGGGCCGACTCCCGCCCCACCGGGCTCGGGGGCGCCTCGTCAGGAGGCGGCCTGGATGGTCCAGTTCTGGTAGGACTGGCCGCTGGGCTGCTGCAGTTCCAGCAGCCAGCCGCCGTAGTACCAGCGCTTGCTGGTGCCGAGGACGAGCGAGGAGCCCTTGGCGGTCAGCGCGTAGCCGCTGCCGGCGGAGGCGATCTTCCACTGCTGGCTGTCGGCGGACGAGCAGGGCTGCTGCATCACGTACTGGCCGGCGACGGCCTGGCCGCCGATCTGCAGGCACTTGTCGGAGCGGGCGGAGCGGATCTTCAGGTAGCCGTCGCCGGCGTCCTCGAACAGCCACTGCTGGTTGGAGTAGCCGTGCCGCTGGTAGCCGATGAGCACGGCGCCGTCGCGGGTGGAGCCGCCCCACATGTCGGCGGCCTGGCCGGTCAGGCTGTTGATCATCAGGTAGCGGGTGCCGGGCTTGGTCGGCGCGGGGCCGGCCGCCTTGGTGGTGCGGAAGGCGGTGGTGCGGCCGGGCTTGGCGGTCTTGCCGGACTTGTCCTTGACCGCGACGGCGACCTTGTACTCGGTGTCGGACTTGAGGTTGACCAGGCGGACGACGCTGGAGGTGACGGTCGCGACGGAGCGGCCGTTGACCTGGAGGTCGTATCCGGAGGCGCCGCTGACCGCCGTCCAGCTGAGCACCGCCGAGTTGGTGGTGATCTGGCCGACCGTCACCTTGGGACCGGTGGTCGAGGTCGGGCTGGGGCTCGGGGTGGGCGTCGAGTCGGTCGGGCTCGGGCTCGGCGTCGGCGACTTGGTCGGGTCGGGCGTGGTCGGGCTCGGCGTCGGCGACTTGGTCGGCGTCGGGTTCGGGTTGGTGCCGCCGTTCGCGAACAGGAACTGGTTGTTGGCGATGTTCCAGTGCGTGGTCAGGTAGCTGCCCGGCTGCGGGTCGGTGTTGAAGTAGTCGTCGTGGTTGCAGTCGAGGCGGTCGTCCTCGGCCCGGTTCGGGCAGAGGGTCTGCATCTTCGGGTAGTACGGCGAGTCGGAGTAGCACATGATGTCCCACTCGTCGACGCAGTGCGCGCCCTTGCTGGTGTGCGGGGCGCTGTTGTTGACGGCGCCGAGGTTGTGACCGAGCTCGTGGGCGGCGGTGGAGCCGCCCCAGCAGCCGTTGTCGGTGCGGCCGTAGGACGGGCCGAAGTTGGACAGGTTGTCCTGGCCGGGACGCTCGTCACCGTTGAAGGTGCCGATGCCGCAGTACACGTTGGCGTCCGCGAAGACCATGTACTTGCGGTCCTTGCGGTTGAAGCCCTGGGCGGCGAGCGCCTTGTTGCTGGCGCCGAACTCCTGCAGGGAGGCCGCGGACAGCTCGACGTTCAGCACCGAGACGGTGCAGTCGGCCTCGGTGACGAAGCGGATGTGCCGGACGCCGCCGGTCTCCTGGGCGCTCGCGTTGTAGATGGTGTCGGTGTCCGACGCCCACTTCTTGAACGAGGCGAGGTACTGGGCGAACCGGTCGTTGCCCGGGGCGTGCACGTACATCACCTGGACGCGGTTGCCGGTCGAGCCGTCGCCCTCGCAGACCACCTTGGAGCCTTCGGCCGCGGCCCCCGCTCCGGCCGAGGGGGTGCCGGCGGGCGTGGCGGAGCCGCCGAGCGCCTTGCCGGTCTGCAGGTCGAGCACGGGCGGCGCGTCGCTCAGCAGGTCCGCGGCGGACGGTGCGGCGGCCGCGGTCGGGGTGAGGTCGGCGGGCTTCTCGGTGGTCGCGACGACCGGGGCGGTGCTCTTGTGGACGTCGACGCCGCGCGGCGGGGCGTCCGGGCCGTGGGTGCACAGGCCCTGCTCGTCGACCTTGTAGACGCCGACGCACTTGTCGCCGCTGGCGGCCGGCACGAGGCCGCCGTAGACCAGGCCGCGGGTCGGGTCGTCCTTGGGTATGGAGGTCACCGGGGCGGGCGCCTCGTTGTGGAGCGGACCGGCGGCCGGCGAGGGCTCCACCTCCTGGGCGATCACCGCGTCGGCGGAGGTGCGGAGCGGCTTGTCGCCCTCCAGCGCCGAGCCGATGGTGACGGCTCCCGCGATGAGTCCCGCGGTGATGGCGGTTGCGGTGAACATCAGTCCACGGCGATTGCGGCGCCGGTGCGACGACGCTTTCCTGCGTGACATGTGTCTCTCCTCGTCGGCCCATCGGTGGGGTGTGGTGCTTGCCGACACCTGGGAGATCCGTGGGGCGGGAGGGGATAACAGGAATCTCAAACATTTTTTCGCGGTTGTTTTGCGACGGGACGTCAGGACCACGACGATCGGCCCGGTTGACGGGCCGTCCGAGTACGGAGGAAGAGGAGGACCGGTGGACGGACGACAGGCGGCTGCCTACCTGGACCGGATCGGCCTGCCACGGCCGGAGCGCGCCGACGCGGCGGCCCTGCGCGCCCTGCAGCTCGCGCACCTGCACGCCGTGCCCTTCGAGACGCTGAGCGTGGCCCGCGGCGAGCCGATCGTGCTGACCGAACGGGCGCTCTGGGAGAAGCTCGTGGAGCGTCGCCGCGGCGGCTTCTGCTACGAGCTCAACGGCGCCTTCGCCGCGCTGCTCACGGCGCTCGGCTACCGGGTGGAGCTGCTCGCGGGGCGGGTGTTCGGCAGGGACGGCCGACCCGGGCCGCCCTTCGACCACATGGCGCTGCGCGTGGAGCTGGACGAACCCTGGCTGGTGGACGTCGGCTTCGGCCGGTTCAGCCACCACCCGCTGCGGCTGGACGAGCGCGGCGGGCAGTCCGACCCCGCCGGCCGGTTCACGCTGCGGCCGCACGGCGCGGAGCTGGACGTGCTGATGGACGGCGAGCCGCAGTACCGGCTGGACCTGCGGCCTTACGCGCTGGCCGACTTCGGCCCGACCTGCTGGTGGCAGGCGACCTCGCCCGAGTCGCACTTCACCCGGTCCACCACCTGCTCACGGCTGACCGGCGAGGGCAGGATCACCCTCGCCGGCACCCGGCTGATCCGCACCGGCACGGACGGCTCACGCAGCGAGCAGGAGCTGACCGGGGAGCAGGCGCTCGCCGCGTACCGCGAGCACTTCGGGATCGAGCCAGGGGTTGTCTGACCGTTCCCGCCGCGCGCGCGGCGGGAACGGTCGGACAACCCCTGCACGCGCTGCCGGTCAGCGCACCGCCGCGACCAGGGCGTCACTGACCGAGCGCCAGGCCACCCCGGCCTCGCGGAAGCCGGCCCCGACCAGCCGGGCGGTGTGCCACTCGGCGGGGTGGCTCTCGCCGTCGGCGTGGTCGCCGTGGATCGCGAAGCGGGCCGCGACGGCCTCGGCGAGTGCCGGGTCGTCGGCGGCCGCCCGCCACCAGGCGGCCCAGTCGAGGACGCCCTCGGCGCGCTCTCGCTCCTGGCGGGCGTGCTGCCGGGCCCGGTCGGCGGCGTTCAGCAGCGGGGTGTCCGGCTGCGGCATGTGGTCGGCGTTGACGAACAGGCCGCCGGGCCGGACCAGCCCCGCGAGGTCGCCGTACAGGCGCACCAGGGTGTCGCTGCCGAGCCAGTGCAGGGCGGTCGAGGTGAGCACCGCGTCGAACGCGCCGCCGTCCGGCAGCGGCTTCGCCCAGCCGGGGTCGTTCAGGTCGGCGGTGACGAGGGTGAGGCGCGGCTCGTCGGCGAAGTGGCCGCGGGCGATCGCGAGCAGCGCGGGGTCGACGTCCACGCCGACCGAGACCGCCCCGGGCAGCCGGGCGAGCAGCCGTTCGCTGATCGATCCGGTGCCGCAGGCCAGGTCGAGGACGCGCGGCGCCGGGCCGGCCACCGCCTCGACCAGGTCGAGCATCACCCGGAACCGCTCCTCCCGGTCGGGCAGGTACCACTCCTGCTGGCGGTCCCAGCTGCGCTGCCAGTCGTGCCAGGTCGTCATGCCCCACTCCCGTCGTAATGGCCGGATGTGCCGTTCATCTCTTACGCTAGCGAGAGCAGGTAATCTCCACAAGGCATGTTCAGGTATTACTTTTCGCTCCGGCTCGGCAGGCTCCCGTAGCATTCGCCGGTACAGGCGGCACACCGAGGGAAGCAGCAGCAGGCATGACGGCGGGCCCGGACACCCAGACCCAGATCCAGCAGCACGACGAGCAGGACATCGACTTCGGCCCGGGCATCGACCCCGAGCGCCTGGCCCTGTGCCTGGACGTGCTCGCCGAACTCGACAGCCTGCACGTGGACCACCCGGACGCGATCACCGTCCGCCGGGCGGTCGGCGGCATCTTCCGCACGCTCAAGCAGCGCCGCCGCCAGGAGACCCGTGCCCGCAAGACCGCCAACGACCGGCTGGTCACCTCGCGGACGGCGACCGGCGCACCCGGCCGGATCGACGACGAGACGGCCGGCGCCTTCGGCCTGACCACCGAGACCACCACCGAGATCGCCGGGATACTCGAGCGCCCCCGCTCCTGCTACACCTGCAAGCAGCGGTACGTCGAGGTCGACGCCTTCTACCACCAGCTGTGCCGCAACTGCGCGGCGCTCAACCACGCCCGCCGCGGCGCCCGCGCCGACCTCACCGGGCGGCGCGCCCTGCTCACCGGCGGCCGCGCCAAGATCGGCATGTACATCGCGCTCTGCCTGCTGCGGGACGGCGCGCACACCACCATCACCACCCGCTTCCCCAACGACGCGATCCGCCGCTTCAAGGCGATGCCGGACAGCGACCGGTGGATCGACCGGCTGAAGATCGTCGGTATCGACCTGCGCGACCCGGCCCAGGTGATGGCGCTGGCCGACGAGGTCGCCGCGGACGGCCCGCTGGACATCCTGATCAACAACGCGGCACAGACCGTCCGCCGCCCGCCGGAGTCGTACCGCGAGCTGGTGGCCGCCGAGTCGGCCCCGCTGCCGGCCGGCGTGCTGCCCCCGTCGACCGTGATCGGCCGCTTCGGCAGCGGCAACGTGGACCTGCCGGCACTGCCCGGCCAGGCCTCCGGCGAGGGCGAGCGGATCAGCGCCGAGGACGTCACCGCCCTCGCCCTGGTCAGCGGCTCCGCCTCGCCGGCCCGGATCGAGGCCGGCACCGCGATCGACGCCGGCGGCCTGGTGCCGGACCTCGCCTCCACCAACAGCTGGGTGCAGACCGTCGACGAGGTCGGCCCGATGGAGCTGCTGGAGGTGCAGCTCTGCAACTCCACCGCGCCGTTCATCCTGATCAGCCGGCTCCGGCCGGTGATGGCCGCCTCCCCCGCGCGGCGCAAGTACATCGTCAACGTCTCCGCCATGGAGGGCGTGTTCAGCCGCGGCTACAAGGGCGCCGGCCACCCGCACACCAACATGGCCAAGGCCGCGCTGAACATGCTCACCCGCACCAGCGCCGAGGAGATGTACCGGACCGACGGCATCCTGATGACCAGCGTCGACACCGGCTGGATCACCGACGAGCGGCCGCACCCGGACAAGATGCGGCTGCACGACGAGGGCTTCCACGCCCCGCTCGACCTGGTCGACGGCGCGGCCCGGGTCTACGACCCGATCGTCCGCGGCGAGCTCGGCGAGGACCTGTACGGCTGCTTCCTCAAGGACTACTCCAAGGCCGCCTGGTGAGGGCCGACGGCCCGGTGGCCGGCGGCGGGCAGGCCGGCAGCGGGCCGATCATCGGTGCGGGGGTCATCGTGCCCACCACCGACGGCCGGGTGCTGATCGGACGGCGCACCACCGCGGGCGAGCCGCCGACCTGGAGCCTGCCCGGTGGCAAGGTCGACGGCACCGGCGAGTCCTTCGAGGAGGCCGCCGCCCGTGAACTCGCGGAGGAGACCGGCATCGTGCTGCCCGCGGCCGCGATGCGGGTGCTGGCCGTGCTGCTCGACCACGAGCTCGGCCGGCCCCGGCTGACCGCGGCCGTCCTCGCCCCGCCGAGCGACGCCCCCGCGGTCGTCACCGAGCCGCACAGCTGCGCCGGCTGGGAGCAGGTCCCGGTGGACGCGCTGCCCGAGCCGATGTTCCACCCGTCCGGGCTGGTGCTGGCCCGCTGGCTGCCCGGTTACCCGGGGCCGGCCGGCGCGCACGTCTACCCGCTGGTCTGAGCCGCTCCGGGGGCGCCGCCCGCCGGTCAGCCGTCCTGGGGCCGGGTCAGCAGGACGAAGGTCCGGGCGAAGGCGGTGCCCTCGGCGACCCGCGGCCAGTCCAGGGCCAGCAGCGCCTTCGAGGCCCCCTCGTGCGGTTCGCCGTTCACCCGCACCTCGGCGCTCTCCCTGCCTGCCCCGCTGCCGAACAGCAGCGACAGACCGGTCGGGCGGTCCCGGTCGAAGCCGTCCGGGAACGCCGGGGCGAGCTGCGGCAGCAGCGGCCGGGCGAGCATCCAGTCCTGGACGGCGCCGTGCCGGTCGCCGGTGCCCCAGCCGGCGATGCCGCCGTGCACGGCGTGCCAGCCGGGCAGCGCGTCCGCGTCGTCCGGGTGCAGGTGGCCGGCGAACCGGCCGTTGTGGGCGAGGAGTTCGAGCAGGGCCAGGCCGGTGGTGGAGGCCCAGACCTCGACCGCGCGGCGCACCGCGGGCCCGCTGTCGGCCTCGACACCGGCCAGGCAGTCCTGCACCCTGCGCTCCTGCGGCCGTCCGGCGTCCAGCAGGACGGTCAGGTCGAGGTGGGCCGGGCCCTCGCCGTGCCGGGCGCCGACCGCGACGGCGGTGCCGCCGGGGCCGGTGACCAGGGAGCCGTCCACCGTCCAGGTGTCGCCGCCGAGTTCCGTCAACCGTTCGGCCACCGCGGCGAGGACGGCCGGCTCGGAGAGCGGGGCGGTGTCGCCCGGCTGCCTGCGGGTGGCCGCGCCGGAGCCGCGCCACCAAGATCCCAACCCCATGGCGGACACCGTAGCGGCGCGGCCGCCCCGGCCGCCACAGGAACGCCGAACGCGTCCGTGCGGCCGCCGGGGCGGGCCCGGGGTCAGGGCTTGTAGGTCACATCGCCGGGCGTGTAGCGGCAGTTGGTGCCGTCCGGGCCGCTGCCCGCCTCCTCGGGCTCGCCCGAGGTGACGCCGGTGTAGCGCTGGCAGACGGTGATCTTCCGGCTGCTGTCGCCGACCACGGTGAGCCGGGTGATCGTGGCGGTGTCGCCCAGGTTGGCGTTGATGCCGACGATCTTCTTGCCGGGCGCGGTGGCGATCACGTTGTCGATCACCACGTGGCGGGGGTACTGCGTCTTGCAGTTGCCGCAGGAGCGGTAGAGCTTGCCGAAGTCCTCCACCCGGAAGTTCTTGACGACGAAGGTGCCGGGGCCGTTGTGCTGGAAGACCTTGTCGGCCGCGCCGCGCGCGCCGCCGCCGTCCACGGTCATCGTCTGGGAGGCGGAGGTGCCCTTGAAGGTGGCGGCGTCCTCGCCGACGTTCTCCCACCAGACGTTGCGCAGGGTGCAGCTGCCGCTGCAGTGCACGCCGTCGGCGGCCGGGTCGCCGAGGATCACGTTCTGCAGCACGGCGCCGTCGGCGAGTTCGAACATGGCGGGCTGGTTCTCGGACTGGCTGCCGCTGCCCAGCACGCCCTTGCCGACGTAGCGGCGGCCGCCGCCGTCGAAGAGCGCGGCGACCTTCCGGGTGGCGGTCAGCGGCACGTCGGCGCCCTGCGGGGTCGGCCAGGCCGGGATCGCCGTGCCGGTGCCGCCCGTCGCGGTGGCGGTCGGGGCGGGCGTGGCCGTCGCGGTGGGCTTCGGGGAGGCCGTGGCCGTGGTGGTCGGGGTGCTCGCGGTGGGGGCCGGGGTGGCGGCGGGCTTGAAGGTCCAGCGCTTGGCGGGCGCCGAGTCGCAGGAGTTCTGCTGCACCGGGGTGCCGGCCGCGGTCGAACCGTCCTTCACCGCCAGGCACTTGCCGCTGGCGGCGTTGACCACCCGGTGGCCGCCCTCGACGGCCGTCAGGGTCCAGCGCTGGGAGGCGGCCGCCGGGTCGCAGGCCTCCGTCCGGACGGCGGCGCCGGCGCCCGTCCTGGTGTCCCGGACGCCCGCGCAGCGGCCGCCGGCGGCCTCGACCAGCCGGTAGCCGCTGCCGTCGGCGGTCAGCCGCCAGGTCTCGCCACCCGCGCCGCAGTCCTGCTGGGCCAGTTGGGTGCCGGCGGCCGGGGCGGGCGCCTGCAGGCAGAGTCCGCCGGCGGCGCTCACCAGGGTGTAGGAGGACCCGGCGGTCGGGGCGGGGGCGGCGGCGTCCGCGCCCGCCCACAGGCCGCCCGCGATGCCGGCGGCCAGCAGGGCGGCCGTGCCGCCGAGGGCCGCGATCCTGCCGCGCTTGGGGCGTATCGCTCGCTTGCTCACGTCTCATGACTCCTTGGCGACTACCGGTACGGGGAGGGGACGTGTCCCGGCGTCGACGGGCCGTCCCGACAGCGGGGCCGACAGTCCGCCGTCCTGCTGTCCGACTCCCTGTTGCCGCCGCCCGCAGGGAGGTTGCCGCGGGCGGCGGGTTTTCCTCCTGCGGGTCAGCCGACCGGGTTCCAGCCGTCGGTGCCGGCCAGGTAGGCGCGCGCCGTGTACGAGGCGGCCTGAGCGGCGGTCAGTTGCGGGCGGCCAGCGCCGGCGCCGGCCCCGGGCCCGGTGTTGGCGTACTCGGCGAAGCGGGCGGACCGCCAGGAGTACCCGTGCATGTCCGTCCACGGCGCCTTCTCGACCGCCGCGGGCAGCACGGTGTTGCGGACGACGAACTGCCCGACCGCGCTCGGCCCGGTGCGCCAGGGCCGGCCGAGGTGGAAGGTGCCGGGCGCGGCGGTGCTGCTGATCGTGCTGTCGGTGACGAGGATCCCGTACGGCTTCGCGGCGTCGGTGTTCGGCGCGGCGAGGTAGCCGTCGCTGCCGCCGGCGGCGGCGCCGCGGTCCCGCAGGGCGATGTTCACGTGGTCGTAGACGGCGGTCGCGTTGCCGAAGAGGAAGTCCACGTCACCGGCGACGAAGCAGTGGCGGAAGTACTGCCGGTACTGGCCGGTGGCGGCGGGCGCCCAGTTGAGGACGGTGTCCTGGTGGCCGATGAAGCGGGAGTTCAGGTACTGCTGGCGGTCGCCGCGGGCGGCCAGGGCGACCGCCTGGGTGGCGGTGGTGCCCGGGTGGGCGGACCGCTCGAAGGTGTTCTGCACGGTGAGGCCGGTGACGGTGGTGCCGTCGGCGGAGACGGTGAGGGTGGCGCTGCCCTCGGTGCCGTAGGTGCCGCCGCCGGGCTTCGGGGTGCCGGCCGCGTTGTCGTACGCGAGGACGACGTCCTCGGCGTTGCCGGTGGCGCCCTTGAGCGTCAGGCCCTTCTTGGCGGCCGGGACGTTCACCGTCTCGCGGTAGGTGCCGCGGGCGATCAGCACGGTGTCCCCGGGTCCGGCGGCGTCGACCGCGGACTGCACCGTCCGGTGCGCGGCGGAGCCGTCCGCGGCGACCGTCAGGACCCGGCCGGTGGCCGGGGCGGCGGTGCCGTTCTCGGTGAGCACGCCGGCGCCGGCCTGCTTCGGCAGCCGGTCCGGCAGCGCGGCGGCGGGCTCCAGCCCGGCGGAGAGGACCGGCCGCCAGGAGACGGTCGGCCTGATCTTCTTGGTGTTGGCGGCGTTGTACGCGGCGACCGGGTCGGCCGCCGCGCCGTCGACCAGGTTGCCGCTGCCCGCGAACGCCCCGGTGCCGTCGCCGCTGAGCAGCTGGGAGACCTTCCGGTCGGCCGACAGCCGCCAGTGGTTGTTCTCCGCCACGATCTGGGCGCCGGCTCGGGAGTTGACGCTGTAGCCGTGCGCGTAGCCGTCGAGCGGCGCGGTGTCGTAGTAGTTGTCGTAGAGGTGGATCTGCCCGACCCGGGCGAGCGGGGCGCGCTGCACGACGCCCTGGAAGACGTTGTGGTGCAGGGTGACCCGCAGTCCGGTGTCCTTGTCGCTGCTGCCGATCAGCATCGTCTTGTCGTGGTCGGCGAAGCGGTTGTAGGAGGCGGTCACCAGGTCGGAGCCGTTGGTGATGTCCAGCGCGCCGTCGTGGACCTGGTACTCGCGGCCGAACCGGGTCGGGTTGGCCGCGTCGAGGTGCGGCGCGTCGGAGAAGGTGTCGTGGTCGATCCAGACGTGCGTGGCACCGCGCAGCGAGACGGCGTCGTAGGCCGAGTTCCAGTTGCCGGTCGGGCCGTCCGTCGGGTCCCACTGCGGGAAGCAGTCGCGGACGTCGGTGAGGGCGAGGTTGCGGACGATCACGTCCCGGGCGTTCTTCACCGTCAGGTTGCCGCCGGTGATCCCGGCGCCGGTGCCCGGCACGCCGACGATCGTGGTGTGCGAGGGGACGTCGAGGACGACCCGGGCGGCCTGCCTGGCCTGCGCGGCCCGGCGGGCGTCCTCCTGTCGGCCGGAGGGCAGCTTCGTCCGGCCCCAGACCGCGGGGTCGTAGGCCTTGGCGTACGCGGCGTCCGAATGGCCGGTGCCGGCCGCGTAGTCGACGCAGCCGAGCGCCCGGCCGGTGTCGTCGGTGTTGGCGTCGATCACGCCCTTGACCCGGATGACCCGGGGTGCGCCCGCGGGCCCTGCGGCCAGCGCCTTCGCCAGCTCGGCGCGGGTGGTGACGGTGAAGGTGTGCGCGGCGTCCGCCGAGCGGCCGCCCGTCGTCCCGGCGCCCTCCGCCGCCCAGCCGTCCCGGGCGGGCAGGACGGCGTGGCCGAGGTCGGCGGCCGCCGCGGCGGCGGGCGCGCCACCGGTGGACGCCCCGGCGTTCAGGGCGAGCGGCACGGCCCCCAGGGCGAGGACGGCCGCCGCGCCGGCCGCGGCGAGGGCGAGCCTCCGGCGGCCGGCGGGGCGACGGTGCGGGGAAGCGGACATGTCGGTCTCCGAGGGTGGGGATGCGGGTCTGCCTCTCGGTTGCCGCCGCGCCGCATGAGGTTGCCGCCAGGCCGCGGGAAGTTACCCCGGTACCGCAGGAAGTTGCCCGCGCACCGGACGTTGCCGTCGCAGCATCCGGGACCTTCGGCCCTCCCCCGCAGGGCGTGGATCTGATGGAGTGTCAGCCGCCCTGCTGCCGGTTGGGTTTGCGAGGAGCCGGGCCGGCGGCAGAGCACCGTACGCACCGCACCGCCCAGGAGGCCTCCTTGCCCGCTCCCGCACCGCACACCGAGGCCGCCATCGCCTCGGTCCGCCGCCAGTCCCCCGGCCGCCGCACGGTGGTCGCCCTGCGTGGCGAGCTCGACCTGCACTCGGCCGGCCGCCTGGAGCCGCGGCTGCTGCCGCTGCTGGAGCGCGGCGGCGGCGAGCTGGTGCTCGACCTGGCGGCGGTGACCTTCTGCGACAGCTCCGGCGTGGACCTCTTCCTGCGGTTGAACGGCCGCTGCGCCGCGGACGCCTCGGTGGTGCTGCAGGGGATCCCTCGGCAGCCGTCCCGGGTGATCCGGCTGCTGGGCGCCGACCGGGCGCTGCGCTGCGAGTTCGAGCGCACCGCGTAGGCGGGCGCCGGGGCCCGGTCAGGCAGGGACGAGCGGCGCCGACCAGACCAGGCGGGTGCCGCCGTCCTGCGGGGCCGAGAGTTCGAAGAGCCCTCCGACGCCGTGGGCCCGCTCGGCGAGGTTCCGCAGCCCGCTGCGCCGCCCCTGCTCGGGGATGCCCACCCCGTCGTCCTGCACGGTGAGCACGACCTGTCCGCCCGCGGCCTGCAGCACCACCTCGACCCGGCCCGCCTTGGCGTGCCGGGCCGCGTTGCTGAGCGCCTCGCCGAGCACGGCCACCACTTCGTCCGCGAGCCGCAGCGGCACGTCGGTGTCGAGCAGCCCCTCCATGCTGAGCCGCGGGGCGAAGCCGAGGGCCGCCTGCGCCTCCCCCACCGCGGCGACCACCCGTGAGCGCAGTCCCTGCCGGGAGTCCTCGCGGGCACGGAGGCCGAAGATGGTCGACCGGATGATCTTGATGGTCTCGTCGAGGTCGGCGACCGCGCGCAGCACCCGGTCGGAGGCGCCGGTGTGCTCGATCACCCGGGCGGCGCTCTGCAGGGTCATGCCGGTCGCGAACAGCCGCTGGATGGCCAGGTCGTGGAGGTCGCGGGCGATCCGGTCGCGGTCCTCCAGCATCGCCAACTGCTCGGCGTCGCGGCGGCGTTCGGCGAGTTCCAGGGCGAGGGCGGCCTGATCGGCGAAACCGGAGAGCGGGCCGATCTCGCGGTCCGTGAAGGCGGGTTCGCCCGTCCGCCGGGCGAGCAGCAGCACGCCCGGGATGTCGCCCTCCTGCCGGCCGATCGGGACGGCGACGGCCGGGCCGAGGCCGCCGTACCCGGTCGGTCCGACGGCCGGGCCGCCGGCGGGTCCGACGCCGGCCCCGGCTGTCGGCCGGTGGTCGTCCGCCAGAGCGGTCGTGGTCACCGGGTGGCCGCCGGTGACCGCCCGCCCGGGCAGCGAGCCCTCCAGCGGCAGCAGCCGGCCGAGCCGGGCCGCGGTGTCGCCGCCGAGGGCGAGTTCGACGCGCAGCGCCTGCCCGTCGCCGGTCGGGGCGGACATGTCGGCGAGCTCGGCGCCGGTGATGGCCATCGCGCGCTGGGCGATCAGCTCGACGACGTGCGCGCGGGAGGTGCCGGAGAGCAGGCTGCGAGTGATCTCGGCGCTCACCGCCAGCCAGCGCTGCTGCCGCTGCGCCTCCTCGTAGAGCCGCGCGTTGTCGATGGCGACCCCGGCGGCCACCGCGAGGGTGGAGATGACGGACTCGTCGTCGGCGTCGAAGCCCTCGCCGTTGCGCTTGTCGGTGAGGTAGAGGTTGCCGAAGACCTCGTCGCGGACCCGGACGGGCACGCCGAGGAAGGTCCGCATCACGGGGTGGTGCGCGGGGCAGCCGTGCGAGGCGGGGTGCGCGGCGAGGTCCTCCAGCCGGAGCGCCTCGGGCCGGCGGATCAGCTCGCCGAGGATGCCCTTGCCGGTCGGGTACGGGCCGATCTCGGCGATCTCGTCCTCGCCGAGCCCGACGGTGAGGAACTGCGAGAGCGTCTCGCCGTCCGGGCCGATCACGCCGAGGGCCGCGTACTTGGCGTCGACGAGGACGGCGGCCGCCTCGACGATCCGCCGCAGCACATGGGTGAGGTCGAGCTCGCGGCCGACCGAGAGCACGGCCTCCAGCAGGCTGTGCACGCGGTCCCGGGTGCCACGGGCAGCGTCGATCCGGGCCTGCAGTTCCTCCAGCAGTTCGTCGAGCCTCAACTGCGGGATCCGCGGCCTCATCGCGTCCTCGCCCACCGGGTCTCCTCACCCTTCGCCACCGGAGGACCGATTCTTGCAGACCTCGCGCCCGCGGACGGGCCGGCCTGCGGTCGTGGCCCCGGGACGTCCCTCCGGTCCACGGCCCGGCGCCGGCCCGGGTCCCCGCGGCCTGGGCCCGGGCCGGCGGTCCGTGACCGGTGGTCAGCCGACGTGGACGTGCGGGCGGCGCGCCGGATCGGACTCGGCCTCGCGGAGCACCTCGCGGGTGACGGGCGCGACCTCGCCCTGGCCGAACAGGAAGAACCGCAGGAACTGGGCGAACGGATTGCCCTCCGTCCACTCGAAGTAGATGTGCGGCTGCTGCCCGGTGGTGTCCCGGACGTGCAGCAGCAGCGCGGCGAGCGCGTTGGGCACGCTGGAGTGCTCCAGGGTGAGCACCCGGAAGCGGCCGTGCAGCACCTCGCCGCGCACCCGCAGTTCGGCCTCGAAGTCGGACGGGTCCCGGACGGTGACCTCGACGAAGACCAGGTCGTCCTCGGCGGGGATCGCGTTGTCCGCGCGGATCTGGTGCAGCTTGTCCCGGTACTCGGCGAGGTCGCGGCGGTGCGGCTCGTTGGCGATCAGCCGGATCTCCCGGTGCGTGCCGTCGCGCACGAACCGCTCCGCCAGGGTGTCGAACACGACGTCGGTGACGCGCAGTTCGAAGGCGCGGGCGAGCCGGGAGGCGAGCGAGATCAGCACGATCGCCGCGATGAAGCAGGCGCCGATCTTCACGCCGTCCGGGCGCTCGGCGATGTTCGCGCCCGTGGTGTAGAGGAACACCGCGGCGATCACCGCGAAGCCGATCGCCCAGCGGCGCTCGCCGGCCTTGCGGGCCGCGATGGTGACGGCCACGGCCGCCGAGCTGATCAGCACCAGGACGCCGGTCGCGTACGCGCCGCCCTGCTTGTCGACGCTCGCGTCGAAGATCCAGGTGACCAGGAAGGCCACCGCGGTCAGCACCAGCACGGTCGGGCGGACGGCCCGTGCCCAGTGCGGCGCCATCCCGTAGCGCGGCAGGTAGCGCGGCATCAGGTTGAGCAGGCCGGCCATCGCGGAGGCACCGGCGAACCAGAGGATGGCGATGGTGGAGACGTCGTAGACGGTGCCGAAGGCGGTGCCCAGGTACTCGTGGGCGAGGTAGGCGAGGGCGCGGCCGTTGGCCGCTCCGCCCGGTTCGAACGCGGGGGCGGGGATCAGCAGGGTGGTGATGAAGCTACTCGTGATCAGGAAGACGCTCATGATCAGGGCGGCGGCGGTGAGCAGCTTGCGGGCGCCCTTGATCCGGCCGACCGGCTTCTCCTCCGTGTCGCCGGGGTCGCCCTTGATGTGCGGCATCACGGCGACGCCGGTCTCGAAGCCGGACAGGCCGAGGGCGAGCTTGGGGAAGACGATCAGCGAGACGCCGATCATCGCGACCACGTCGCCGTGCTCGGCGGTGAGGGCGTGCGTCCAGTCGGTGATCAGGTCGGGGTCGGACAGCACCTTCACCAGGCCGGTCGCGACCACCACCACGTTCAGCGCCAGGTAGACGGCGACCAGGACGACCGCGACGCCGATCGCCTCGCTGAAGCCCTTGAGGAAGACGGCGCCGAGCAGCGCGATCAGCAGCAGGGTGATCAGCACCTCACGGCCCTGCAGACTGCTGGTCAGGTGCGGGTTCTCCACCAGGTGGGCGGTGGCGTCGGCGGCGGACAGCGTGATGGTGATCAGGAAGTCGGTGGCGGCGAAGCCCAGCAGGACGAGGACGAAGAGCTTGCCCTGCCAGAAGCTCAGCAGCCGCTCCAGCATGGC